>JAJFIN010000249.1 GCA_021774955.1 Alphaproteobacteria bacterium
TCAAGGCCCAGTTCGACGCAGGAGCCACACATGCTATAGAAAGGTGACGCGGTTGACGTCCTTCCCTTGAGAGTCCTATCCTTCGGGGTGGGCGCGGCGGCGCCAAAATCTTTGCCACTTTTAGACTGGAACCGATGAGTAAGCTCGATCAATCCATGGACCGTTTTTTTCAAGCTCTCGATTCGCTTGAAAACGCCGTGAACCGACGCCGCATCCAAGCCCAATCTATGACCACGTTGGAGCGTGAATTGAGTGCGCTACGTGAGGACCGGGCGCAGCTCGCCGAAGAATTGGATCGAATGAAGACGCATAACAAGGAGCTTGCGACAGTGACTGACGAGGTTGGCGTTCGGCTCGACGAGGCGATTGGTGATATTCAGGGCGTTCTCAACGAGTAGAGCGGTACAGGACGGATAGAAAGTAGAAACCCTATGGCTCAGGTTAGCCTTGACGTGAATGGCCGAAAATATACCGTCGCGTGCGATGATGGTGAAGAAGAACGCCTGTATGAGCTAAGCGAATATGTGGATCGCCATGTAAAGGACCTCGCCCAATCGGTAGGGCAGGTCGGCGATACCCGGCTGATGCTGCTTGCTGGACTTATGATTTCTGATGAATTGTCTGAAGCTTTAGCCCGCCACGATGCTTTGCAAGTTGAGGTCGAGCTGTTACGTGAAAACCAAAAGAGCTTTCTGAACCAAGCAGAAGATGTCGGCGACGCGATTGCTGACGTTTTGGAGCGGGCGTCTAAACGTGTCGAAGAGATTGCGACTTCGCTCGAAGATGCTTAAATAGAACCAGACGGATGCTGCCTGACAGGTTAGGAATCGTTTTCTCCGGGGCCTTACAATCTCTAGGGAACTGTCCCTGACTGGGGTCGTGGCCCCTATCACACGGTGCCCACCTGCAACAGCAGGGCCCAGGAGATCACACATATTCCGACGGTTATGGTGGCTCCGTTGCTGTTTCGTCTGAATGTTTTGACTGGCAACAATATGACATCGAAAGATCAGAAAGACAGCGCCAATTCTCAAAAGAAAAGAATTCGCAACCAAAAAAGTATCTGGCGCAAGGATTTATCCTGCGAAGACTTGCTCCATCGATCTGAATGCGCGGCCGCGTTCTTTTTAAAAGATGTTCCGTACCAAGACTATAAATATGTCGCAGGATACTGGCCGCTCCAAGGCGAAATTGATCCATTACCGTTATTGAATGCCCTCATCACTCAGGAACTTCAATCATCATTGCCATTCATCCAAAGTCATAAGAAAGAACTCGGGTTTAGAAAGTGGCAGCCGGGTGATCCGAGTGTTGAGGCTGCTTATGGCACACGAGAGCCGAAAGATGATGCCGAAATTTGCACACCTGATCTCTTCATCGTCCCTCTGCTTGCGTTTGATCGCTACGGTACAAGGCTTGGTTTTGGCGGGGGGTTCTATGATCGAACCCTTGGCGGGCTGGAGGGACGGGATCGTCATTTGATTGTCGGTCTGGGCCATAGTGAGCAAGAAGAGGTTGAGCTTCCGCGCGAAGCATGGGATGTGTTTCTGGATTGGATTGTCACTGAGCGAGAAACTATTCGAATTGTGAATGAAAGTAGCTAAATGCGGATATTGTTCTTAGGGGATGTTGTGGGCCGAACCGGTCGAGAAGCAGTTGCTGATCATCTGCCAAATTTGCGCCGACAACTCAGTGTGGATTTTGTTGTTGCCAACGGTGAAAATGCGGCGGGCGGTTTTGGCATCACCGAAAAAATTGTTGGTGAACTGGAAGAGTATGGCGTTGATGTTATTACCACCGGTAATCACGTTTGGGATCAACGAGAGACCGAAGTCACTATTGATCGCATGAGCGCTGTATTGCGCCCGATTAACTTTCCAGTTGGGACGCCCGGTCGTGGATCAGGTCTGTTTGAAGTGCCGGGTCAGTCAGACAAACGCGTATACGTCATGAATGCGATGGGGCGATTGTTCATGGACGCATTGGATGACCCTTTTGCGGTTGTTGATGAGGTGCTGCAGAGCGATCCACAGGTCCAGATGGCTGACGCGATAGTTATGGATTTCCATGGCGAGGCTACTTCGGAGAAAATGGCTTTTGGCCACTTCCTCGATGGCCGTGTTAATCTTGTTGTTGGTACACATACCCATGTTCCAACCAGCGATGCCCACATCTTGCGCGGAGGTACCGCCTATATGACCGACGCTGGTATGTGTGGGGATTATGATTCCGTCATCGGCATGGACAAGGACGAGCCAATTAACCGCTTTACTCGGAAGGTTTCAAGGGGGCGATTAGTTGTTGCCGAAGGAGAAGGAACGCTCTCTGGAGTTATTATTGAAACGGCAGACAAACTCAAAACTGAGCGCGTTGCGCCCGTGCGCGTCGGCGGCCAGCTTCAAGAAACCATGCCCGATTGGTAGGATTAGTCGAACCTGATATTTGCAAGCATTGCCCCGAAAGCTGGTGGACTATGCTTCTCTATTTCTAAACGGCATCACTATGAGTGACAGCAAAACTCTGGCGATGATGATGAACGTTAGGAAGACCATTTGTTCGCCATTGATCAGGAAACGCACAATATTGACAATTTGCGAACTGATCAGCCCGGTGTGGTAAATCTTGTCGGCAACCACATTGCCCCAATCGAAGAAAATGAACAGAAGATCGGGTGCATAGAGGCCTAAAACCGCAATGGCAAAGGCGCCTATCAAGACCGATAGAAACATGTTGACTGAGGTCAGCAGTATATTAGTCACAGACAAATCCCCCGATTAACCGTGAAGCACGTCACTATAGGTAAATAGTATAGCAGTATTTTGCAAAGGCGTCCAAAGCCCGGATTTAGGGGGTTGTTTGGCTGTGTCCCAAAAAACGAGCCGAAGTTCTCCAGCTCCGTCAATCGTTCGAGAGTGGAGCTTCGCAAAAGCTTGCTCACCTGGGTGAAACCGCGTAAATCGCATGGAAATGAGAGTTGAATGAGTTGGAGACAGCATGGCTGGCCATTCCCAGTTTAAAAACATTATGCACCGTAAGGGTGCACAGGACAAAAAACGGGCAAAGATTTTTTCTCGGCTAGCGAAGGAAATCACGATTGCTGCCAAGATGGGCATGCCAGATCCAGCTCAAAACCCGCGTCTGCGTCTTGCTATCCAAAATGCGCGTAAAGAAAATATGCCAAAAGACAATATTGAGCGGGCAATAAAAAAATCAGAAAGCAATGATGTCGATAATTTTGAAGAGATGCGCTATGAGGGTTTTGGCCCGGCGGGTATTGGGATCATCGTTGAAGCGTTGACCGACAATCGCAATCGAACTGCGGGTGAAGTGCGCTCTGCGTTCACCAAGCATGGCGGGAGTCTCGGAGAAACCGGTACTGTTGCGTTTATGTTCGACCGAGTTGGTCACATTTCCTACAAGGCTGATGCGGCCGATGCTGATACGGTTTTTGAAGCGGCTATTGAAGCTGGTGCTGATGATTGTGAATCAAGTGATGACATTCATGACATCTATTGTTCCGCCGACACATTGCATGAGGTTAAGGAGGGGCTTGAGCAAGCCTTAGGAGAAGCCGAAAGTGCGCGTATCGTGTGGAAGCCGCAAAACACCATCGAAGTCAATGATGAAAAAGCTGAAACACTGATGAAGCTATTGGATGTACTCGACGACAATGATGACATTCAGAATGTTTATGCGAATTTCGAGCTGTCAGATGAAGTGATGCAAAGATTGACCGCTTAACAGGTTTCACAAGAATCATGTAGGGTTCAATCATGCCCTTTTCCATTCGACTTATCGGTCTCGACCCTGGCCTGCGACGGACCGGATGGGGTGTAATTGACGTTGAAGGCGCGCGGCTCAGCCACGTGGCAAATGGCGTGGTCAGCTCTGATGGTTCATGTTCGTTGGCAGAGCGATTGGTTCAGCTCTTTGATGGTATCGACGCCGTGATAGAAGAATACGCACCGATCGAGGCGGCTGTTGAAAATACTTTTGTCAACAAGGACGGGGCTGCCACGTTGAAGCTCGGACAAGCGCGTGCAATGGCGCTTTTTGCTCCGGCAAAGCGGGGTCTTCTGGTGGCGGAATACGCACCCAACAAGATCAAAAAATCGGTGGTTGGTGTGGGCCATGCAACGAAAAATCAAATTGATGCGATGGTCTCAATGCTATTGCCGAAATGTGTCATTGCAGGGCCAGATGCAGCCGATGCTTTAGCGATTGCAATCTGTCATGCCCATGCACGTGGTGGGCAAGAAAAAATAACTGAAGCACTACTCAAGGCAGCTCGATGAATTTCAAAAACGGGGTAGACTGAATGATTGGAAAACTCAAAGGCCTCGTTGATTCAATTGGCGACGATTGGCTGATCCTTGATGTTGGTGGGGTTGGCTACGAGGTTTATTGCTCGACCCGCACCTTGGCTAACCTTCCGCCGGTTGGCCAAGCGTTCACACTATCGATTGAAACTCATGTTCGCGAAGATCAGATTAAACTGTATGGCTTCATGTCGGGGTTGGAGCGGGAGTGGTTTCGGCTTTTACAAAGCGTTCAAGGTGTTGGCTCCAAGGTCGCGTTGGCTCTGCTTGGTATATTGACACCGGATGAATTAGCCAGCGCGATTGTCTTTCAGGACAAGACTATAGTCGGCCGTGCGAGTGGTGTTGGGCCGAAGCTAGCCCAACGAATCGTGACTGAGTTGAAAGATAAGGTGCCGGGTGGCGGCTTCACAGTTATCGAAGGCGGCGTCAAAGCAAACAATGATACCGGTACACTAGAAGGTGCAGCTTCAAAAGGCGCACCGCATGACGCGGTTTCTGCTTTGATAAATCTGGGTTATGGCCAATCACAGGCAGCTGGTGCAATTGCCCTAGCCGCTGATAGACTGGGCTCAGATGCTCATCTGGATGGTCTCATCAAAGAGGGCCTCAAGGAGCTGGCGCAATAGTGAAAGCGCGTGTGAAGAGCAAACAAAGAGGGTCTGGTATTGACTGACGCAGAACGGTTGATTGATGCGCAAGTGCGCAACGAGGATGTGCTCGAAGCAAGTCTGCGCCCTTTAACGCTTGATGATTTCATCGGGCAACGCCAAGCGCGTGAAAATCTTAGTGTGTTTATTGAGGCTGCCAAGCGCCGCGGTGAAGCGCTCGATCATGTTTTGCTGGCTGGACCGCCGGGCCTGGGTAAAACCACCATGGCGCAGATTGTAGCCCGGGAATTGGGTGTAAACTTTCGCGCGACTTCTGGGCCGGTGATTGCAAAGGCCGGTGATCTCGCTGCACTTTTGACCAATCTTCAAGAACACGATGTATTGTTTATCGATGAAATTCATCGGCTAAACCCAGCTATCGAGGAAGTGCTTTATCCAGCGATGGAGGATTTTCAGCTTGATTTGATGATTGGCGAGGGTCCAGCAGCGCGATCCGTGCGCATTGATCTGGCTCCATTTACATTGATCGGCGCGACAACACGCTCAGGCATGATCACAACACCATTGCGTGATCGATTTGGCATACCAGTGCGGTTGAATTTTTATGAACATGATGAGCTTGAAGCGATTGTAACCCGTGCAGCTCGGGTTCTAAACGTTCACCTGAAAGCTGATGGAGCAAAGGAGATTGCCCGTCGGTCACGTGGAACACCGCGAATCGCTGGTCGGTTACTTCGTCGCGTCCGCGATTTCGCCACGATAGCCGACGACGGTGTTATCAATGCTGAGATTGCCGACCATGCTTTGTCGAAGCTTGAAGTTGATGGCAGGGGTCTCGACGCACTTGACCATCGTTATTTGAAAGCGATCGCGCATAGTTTTGGTGGTGGACCGGTTGGGGTCGAGACGCTTGCAGCAGCGTTGAGCGAGCCGCGCGACGCGATTGAAGAAATCATTGAACCTTATCTTATCCAGCAGGGATTTATTCAGCGCACACCACGTGGGCGGCTGGCCACTGGCGAGGCTTTTTCTCATCTGGGATTAGCGCCACCTGATGGCTTTGCAAGGCAGGCATCATTCCTCAGCGATGAGGACGGCTGATGGAAGATCTCGGAGCGCCGCTGGAGCCATCGGACATAAACGGCTTCATTACTAATGAGAATGTTCACGTCCAGCCGGTTCGAGTTTATTACGAGGACACCGACGCTTCCGGCATTGTCTACCATGCCAATTATGTGCGCTACATCGAGCGCGGCCGGACTAATTTTTTGCGTCTCATGGGCGTTCATCACCAAGATCTGATGGCATTACCGGAACCCATTGCTTTTACGGTGACCCGGGTCGAAATGGATTTTGTGTTACCAGCGCGCTTGGACGACACGCTTGAAGTCCACACGCGCTATACGAAAGTCACCGGGGTCAGGATTTATGGTTCACAAATCGTTAAACGTGACGGGATAGAACTCATACGCGCGCAAATTGAGGCGGCTTGCATCAATTTGGAAGGCAAACCGCGGCGTTTACCCAAGGTGATTCGCAACGCAATGGCGCATTATTTGGCTGAGGAATCGGCTTGAAAACAAAGAATTTCGGACCTGGGCGCGATCGCGCCCTTGTTTTGACAAATTGGATGTCCAAAAGTTTCCACCGTTGTGGCACAGTGTTTACCATAATCGGGGTTAAAAGGGGAAAAAGAGTATGGATCCTGCAGCTATAGTCGAAGGCAGCGTCGCATTGGCGGCTAGCGATTTTTCAATCATGTCGATGTTCGCTAGGGCCGATATCGTTGTCAAAGCTGTCATGATTGGTTTAATCGTCGCAAGTTTGTGGTCTTGGACCGTCATTTTTGACAAATGGATGCGTGTTGGCTCGCTTTCACGAAAGGCCGACAAATTCGAAGACGTTTTTTGGTCTGGCAAGTCACTCGATGATCTCTATCAAAATCTAGGTCATAAACCGGCTCACCCTATGGCCGTGGTGTTTGTCTCGGCGATGCGTGAATTACGGCGATCCTTTGAAAAGCGCGGTGAGAGCAGTCAGCTGTTTAATGTCAAGGATCGCATCGAAAAGGTCATGAACGTGACGATTTCGCGTGAAATGGCGACGGCTGAGAAAAATCTGGGCTTCCTGGCAACCGTGGGCTCAACGGCTCCCTTCGTCGGCCTGTTTGGCACAGTGTGGGGCATTATGAATGCCTTCCAGTCAATTGCTGCGAGTCGGGATACCAGCCTCGCGGTTGTTGCGCCTGGTATTGCTGAAGCACTTTTCGCCACAGCATTGGGGTTGCTTGCAGCCATTCCGGCGGTGATTTTTTACAACAAGTTTACCAACGATCTAAACCGCTATTCGGTCCGTCTTGAAGGATTTGCCGAAGAGTTTTCTGCGATCCTGTCGCGTCAGCTAGAGGAACGAGGCATTTAGCTATGGCTGTTTCGCTTTCAACTCGAGCTAGCGCAACGAAGGGTGGTCGTGGAACTCGACAGCCCATGAGCGAAATTAATGTCACACCTTTTGTAGATGTGATGTTGGTTTTATTGATTATTTTTATGGTAACCGCTCCGTTGCTTGCAGTTGGCGTGCCAGTCAATCTTCCAGACACGTCTGCGCCACCTTTGCAGAGCAGTGAAGAAGCATTGACGGTTACGATTGGTGCTAGTGGCGAGATCTATCTGCAAGAGACATTGGTGACAATAGAGGAACTTGTACCGCGGCTTTTAGCAATAGCCGACGAAGGGTATGAAGAAAGAATTTACGTGCGCGGCGACAAAGATGTCGATTATGGCGCTGTCATGAAAGTCATGGGTCGAGTGAGTGATGCGGGTTTTTCTCGTATTGGTCTGGTGACGGATAGTGATCTTCAAAAATAGTAAAGTATACGGATTAATATGCGTTTCGGATTTTTCATATCGCTGTTATTCCATGGGGTCATACTCATGTTTGCTGTGGTGACTTTGCCAAATGCTTGGCGTGCTGATGATGAATTGACAATACTACCAGTTGATCTGCTCTCCATCGATGAAATCACCAATGTTGCGGCGAAGGTGGAAAAGAAGCCGCCCGAACTTGAGGAAATTGCGGAGCTCAAACCCAAACCGGTGACTGCACAAAAAGAACAACAAGCACCTCCACCACCGAAAGTTATCGCACCTGCAAAAGATGCTCTACCGCCGCTACCAGATCCAAAAAAGAAACCAGAGAAGAAGCCGGAGCCAAAAGCAGAAGAACGTACAGAAGTGACGCAATTGGCCAAAGCAAAACCGAGGAAAAAACCTTCTCCGCCAACGCCAAAACGGCAGGAAAAAGACTTCAATTTGGATCAGATCGCGGCCTTGTTGGATAAAAAGGAAAAAGAAGATCCTAAACCTCAACCTAAACAGGAAGATCCTTTGGATGATTTCCTGAATTCGCTTGAGGTTGATGAAGCACCAAGGCAAGCAACTGGCCTGGGCACAGGGTTAACGATGAGCGAGCTTGATGCTATTAGGCAGCATATTCGAACCTGCTGGAGGGTTCCTGCTGGTGCTGCAAATCCTGAGGAGCTTGTGGTCGATATTCGAATTCAGCTCAACAAAGATGGTACTCTGACCACGCCTCCGCAGGTGACTAAAACCGGCGCTTCGAGCTTTAACCGAAATTCGTTTTCACAGGCTGCGGCTGATGCGGCCGTGCGAGCGGTTCAACGGTGCCAACCCTATGATTTTCTGCCTACAGATAAATATGAACGTTGGAATGATATTACCTTTACGTTCAATCCAGCGCCAATGATTGGCCGATAAGATATTGAGGAGATGTCGTGTGCGTATACGAGTTTTGATGGCGATGAGCGCGGTTCTGTCTTTGACGCTATTGTTCCCTGCTAGCGTAGAGCAAGCCTTTGCCCAAAGGGGAGGGGATACGCTCCACATTGAGATCAATCAGGGCATTATTGATCCGATGCCGATTGCGATCGCTGACTTTATCGGTCAAAGCCCCGATGAAATTCAAAAAGGGCAAACGCTGGCACAAGTCGTCACCAATAATCTTCGCAATTCAGGTCTATTTCGCCCGATCGACCCCCGCGCCTTTATCGAGCGTCCCAATGACTTTCAGGCTCTGCCGCGATTTGTTGACTGGCGGTTGATTGATGCAGAGGCGTTATTAACGGGACAAGTGGTGCTGCAAGACGATGGCCGACTGCGCATTGAGTTCCGATTGTGGGATGTGTTGCGCGAACAACAGCTTATTGGTCTGCAATATTTCACCACTCCGGAGAATTGGCGTCGGGTGGCGCATTTGGTTTCAGATGCAATTTATGAACGTCTTACCGGAGAGACCGGGTATTTCGATACCAGGATTGTCTATATCCATGAATCAGGTCCAGCCAATTTGCGGCGCAAACGGTTGGCGATCATGGATCAAGACGGGGCCAATCCGACTTATCTAACGGATGGTAGGGATCTCGTTCTAACGCCGCGGTTTAGCCCAACGGCACAAGAAATTACTTACCTTGCCTATCAGAACAACAAACCACGGGTGTATTTGCTGAATATCGAGACGGCACAGCAGGAAATTGTGGGTGATTTCCCTGGGATGACTTTTGCGCCTCGGTTTTCGCCGGACGGTAAAAAAATCATCATGAGTTTCGAACGTGATGGAAATTCAGATATTTATGTCATGGACTTAGCCCGCCGGCGCTCCACGCGGTTGACCAGGCACCCCGCCATCGACACAGGAGCAACCTATTCGCCTGACGGTCGGCGCCTTACATTCGAATCGGACAGATCTCAGTTCCAGCAAATCTATGTCATGAATGCTGACGGAACGGACGTTAAACGGATCAGCTTTGGTGATGGTCGCTATGGTACACCGGTTTGGTCGCCGCGTGGGGACCTGATAGCCTTCACTAAGCACCGTCAGGGCCGGTTTTACATTGGAGTTATGCGCCCGGATGGGTCCGGAGAGCGGCTGTTAACTGAGAGTTTTCTTGATGAAGGGCCGACTTGGTCACCGAATGGTCGGGTGCTCATGTTCTTTCGTCAATCCGGCGATACATTCAAGCTATGGTCGGTCGACCTGACGGGATACAATCTGCGGCAAATACCGACCCAGGGTGATGCGTCAGATCCTGCATGGTCACCCTTGATCAAATAGGCAAGGAAGGTTAACTTCACATTCGTCACGATGTGCGTCGAAGCCATGGTTAACGAACAGTTATGCTTTTCGTGGTTTGTTTGGCGAAATTCGCTGAATTGTCACACTGAACTGGCTAAATAGGGGTTGAAAAATTTGGGGGCTTTTGACAAGGCAACTGTCATAGATCTGCCATTTTTCCAATTCACCAAGGGTGATTGTGTCGGCTAATACCCGGCAATGGGGATATTCCAAAAGGAGTTGTTGATGAGCTTTATATCGAATTTCAAATTGGTGTCCGTGGCATCGGGGGCGTTGCTTTTGGCAGCCTGCGCAGCTAACGGGTCATCATCGTCGTCGGACATGGGTGCGGATGTAGGACCGATTGCCGGTTCACAAGAAGATCTCGTGGCCAACGTTGGGGACCGCGTGTTTTTTGCATTTGACCGCTATGATCTGAATGCCACTGCACAATCGACATTGCAGCGCCAAGCTGCATGGCTTGACGCACACCCAACGGTGACGTTGTTGGTCGAGGGTCATTGCGATGAGCGGGGGACGAGAGAATATAACTTGGCGCTTGGCGCACGACGCGCAAATGCTGCGAAGGGTTATCTTGTAAGTCTTGGTGCTGATCCCGCACGGGCTACGACAATTTCTTACGGCAAAGAGCGTCCTGTTGCGCTAGGCCATAATGAAGAATCATGGGCACTCAACCGCCGCGCAGTTTCGGTTGTTGTTAACGGACCTACGTCCTGAGCCATCCGACTCTGAACGAATAGTTTGGGCGCCTTTGCACTTTGTAGGGGCGCTCATTATTTTTGTTAACTGCGGTTCGGGGAGGCAACGAGTTCCGCAAACCTTTGCGCCTCAATTTTGGCGCAGTTTTTTGGAACAGTTGATGAAAGAATAGAATTCCCTGTTGGTTTCGAAAATGCGAGTGGATAACGCGGGGATATGAATGTGAATAGAGGGCGCTCATGCGTGTTGTTGTGATGAAAACTGTTGTGAAATTTAGCATTGCATCGTTGTTTGTGGCGACGTCGCTTGGTGGGGCCTTTGCACAATCTATTCCGGTTGATAACGCTACGTTACTTCAGCGGATTGAACAGCTGGAGAATGATTTAGCGGTACTTCGCGGCAACACTCCACCAGGTGTTAATGTGGTATCTGGTACCGAAGGCGCCCCACAAAGCATGGTGCCCGTCGGTAGTCAGGCGGTGGCTCAGCTGTCCGTGCGCATGGATCAGCTCGAGTATGAGATGCGCCAACTCACCGGTACGCTTGAACAAGTTAATCACAAAACCGATCAATTAAATCGTGAACTAGGATCGCTATCAGAGGATACGGATTATCGTTTGCGGGCAGTTGAAAGCGGCCAGCCGATTAACGCCAATGGGCCTGCCATTACACCGATTAGCCCATCACAATCTGTTGAGCCCCAATCTTTGGGAACCATTCCTCTTTCTGCTTTGGGTGGCGATTCAAAAGATCAGTATGATTCTGCGTTGAGTTATTTAAAACAAGGTGAGCACGAACAAGCGGAAGCGGCGCTGAAGCAATTTTTGACTGACCATGAGGACAATGACCTCGCCGGTAACGCCCAATATTGGTTGGGTGAATCTTATTATGTTCGCCAAATGTATCGCGAAGCCGCTACGGCATTTTTGGATGGTGTGCGGAAATATCCCGATGGTAGCAAAGCGCCAGACAGCATGCTTAAACTTGGTATGTCATTGAACGCGTTGGGCCAAACAAAAGAAGCGTGCACAACGCTGTCTGAAATTTCGCGCCGCTATCCCAGCGCCTCACAAACAATACAACAACGAGCAAAAATAGAGCGGACGCGGGCCGGCTGTAGCTAGCCAACTCAATTATTCCAGGTTCCGTATATTTGATTGTTGTCTAGCTCGATTGATTCAGGTCGATGGACGCCTTAAACATGCGTCTTGTTTAAGCCCGACTGATTGACTTAAACCTTTGGAAGGATCCCTGGGAGCTCATAATGAGCGAATTAACATTGAGTGACTTTGCCGTCCAGCTGGAGACATTGGACCCTCAATTACCGTTGGCGATTGCTGTGTCGGGCGGCGCTGATAGTGTTGCTCTTATGTGCCTTGTCTGTCAGTGGGCAGACAAGAAAGGTGAATTGTCGAAAATCACGGCACTTACTATCAACCATAATTTGCGGATTGAAGCACAGGTAGAGGCTGCTCGGGTTGCGGGATGGGCGCAAGAGCTTGGAATTTCACAGCAAATACTAACGTGGAAAAACCCGGTCAAAGAAGGAAATGTTCAAGCGTTGGCACGAGATGCGCGGTACCGTCTATTGACCGATTGGTGTGTAGAAAACGGGTGTTGTGATCTCCTGACGGCTCATCACCTAGATGATCAAGCTGAAACCTTTTTACTCCGGTTGATACGCGGAAGTGGCGTCGATGGCCTTGCTGCGATGGCGCCAGTGCGAATGCTGTCCTTTCCAAACGGTAATGTTCGCCTTTTGCGACCATTATTGAAGTATCATAAGAGTGAGCTTAAAGTATATTTATCTGACTGTGATCGAACTTGGATTGATGATCCGAGTAATGACGATGAACGTTTCTCTCGGGCAAAAGTACGTAAACTTAAAGAGACGTTTGATGAGTTAGGTCTGGGCACAAAGCGTTTGGTTGAAACTGCTGCCCGCATGAGCCAGGCCCGAGATGCCCTGGAAGACGCGGCGGAGAGGTTAATTGAAAAGGTTACTAGGACCAGCCCAATAGGGTTCTTGAGTTTTGATGCTGTGCCGCTTCTTTCAGCACCGCGTGATATTGGACTGCGCGCGTTATCCCGCTTATTGATTTATTCTGGCGGCGCGGTTTATCCCCCACGCTATGAACGTCTAAACCGGCTCTACGATGAGCTTGCAAAAGGTGAGATCGGACAAGGCCGAACCTTGCATGGCTGCCGAGTGATGCATGTTGGAAATTTGGTCGATGGGGTTGAGAGTGGCCATTATTTGGTTGCGAGAGAGGCTCGAGATCTTGAGCAAGTTGTTGAAGTTCTGTCAAAAGGCATGGAACAGGTTGTGTGGGATCGTCGTTTTTGCGTCACTTTTGAAGGCGATTTGGAAGATTTATTACGCTCATTTGAAGTTCGTATGCTGGGTAAAGAGGGAGCCATTCAACTTCGAAAAACTTTGGTCGAAAATAATCAAGGATCCAAACTGCCAACATTTATGCTGGAAACTCTGCCCGGTTTATGGGTCGGATCAGAACTAGTTGCGCTACCAACGAATGTGGTGGAAGACAATATTGGGTCTCACGAATGGGTGCGTGAGGTCCCAAAGATCTCATTGAATATTGAGGCGATCCCTATGAAAATTGGTAAAGTGTCACCGTTTGGGCATGAAGGAGCGTGACATTGGCGATTGATTGTCATTTTTAGCGACAATATCGCGATTACCAGCTAGTAAAGTTTTGTAGCGATACTATCTAAGCATAGATCAGAAATTGGCAGTATTGTGAGCTGATTAATGATGTTCTGACGAGTTGGTCGAAAGGAAATAGGTGTGAACAATATTCGAAATTTGGCGTTATGGTTCATCATCGCGCTTTTATTGCTCGTGCTGTTCAACGTTTTCCAGGACACCAATCAGCAAAGTGCAGTTCGAGACATTACCTACAGTCAATTTCTCGCCGATCTCGATACACACCGCATCAGTGAAGTGTTAATCCACGAAGACAAGGTAACGGGGCTATTTAACGATGGGGCGTCGTTTAGGAGCTATGCCCCTGCAGATGACGATTTGGTCGCGCGCCTTGAACGCAACGATGTAAAGTTCAGCAGCGCCCCGCCACAATCTGGTGGCTCCCTTCTTCAAATTTTAGCCAACTGGTTCCCCATGATTTTGATCTTGGGTGTCTGGATTTATCTCATGCGCCAAATGCAAGCGGGCAGTGGTCGGGCCATGGGGTTCGGTAAATCAAAGGCAAAAATGCTTACTGAAGCACAAGGCCGAATAACGTTTGAAGATGTTGCGGGTATTGATGAGGCCAAAGAAGAGCTTCAGGAGATTGTCGAATATCTGAGAGACCCTCAAAAGTTCCAAAGGTTGGGTGGTAAAATTCCAAAGGGGGCTTTGCTGATTGGACCGCCGGGTACCGGTAAAACATTGCTGGCACGCGCTGTTGCCGGTGAAGCCAATGTCCCATTTTTTACCATCTCGGGATCGGACTTTGTTGAGATGTTTGTGGGTGTCGGCGCCAGCCGCGTGCGGGATATGTTTGAGCAAGGCCGTAAAAACGCACCGTGTATTATTTTCATTGATGAAATTGACGCTGTCGGCCGTCATCGCGGTGCTGGACTGGGTGGCGGGAATGATGAACGCGAGCAAACACTCAATCAGTTATTGGTTGAAATGGATGGATTTGAATCTGCAGAAGGGGTCATCCTTGTTGCAGCAACAAACAGGCCAGACGTACTTGATCCAGCCCTGTTACGTCCAGGTCGTTTTGATCGTCAAGTTGTTGTTCCGAACCCAGACATTATTGGACGCGAAAAGATCTTGCGTGTTCATGCTCGCAAAGTGGCTATCGCTCCGGATGTAAATTTGCACACCATCGCCCGCGGTACGCCTGGGTTCTCCGGTGCCGATTTGGCCAACCTTGTCAATGAAGCAGCTCTTTTAGCTGCGCGGCGTAATAAGCGCCTCGTCACCATGACAGAGTTTGAAGACGCCAAAGACAAGGTCATGATGGG
>JAJFIN010000250.1 GCA_021774955.1 Alphaproteobacteria bacterium
CGCCAGCTTCGTTCTAGCATCTTCAAGGGATGCACCATAGGGATAGTTGACTTGAGCCCAACCGGTAATGCCCGGCTTCACGTTGTGGCGCGTCGCATATAGTGGAATATCGCGACATAAAGATTCGACAAAATAAGGTCGCTCGGGGCGAGGCCCGATGAAACTCATCTGGCCTTTGAGAACATTGATGACTTGAGGGATTTCATCAATTCGGGTTTTTCGAATAAATCCACCCACGCGGGTTACCCGCGCGTCTTGGGATTTGGCCCATTGCGGAACACCATCTCCTTCAGCGTCGCTGCGCATGGAGCGGAATTTAACGATCTTAAACACCCGTCCAAAACGACCAACGCGTTCTTGAAGATAGAAAATCGGACCCGGGCTATCGAGTTTGACAGCAATGGCAATCGGCAAAGTGACAGGTAGGGTGATTGTAAGAATGATCAGCGAGACCAGCACATCGAAGGCTCGTTTGACAAAGGCGCGCAGTTGATCAACAGCAAAACCATCTGAAAACGCTAGCCAGCTTGGCTTGACTTCTTCGAGGTCGATCTGGCCTGCTTCTCGTTCCCAAAAGGACAGGTAGTCGGTCACCGATACGCCAGCCATCCGACATTCGAGCAATTGCCAAATCGGCAAGCCGCGCCGCTCCTTCGAGGCAATGACAATTTCGTCGGCGCCATGTTCAACGGCATATTTCAGAAGTGGGCTTTGCAAACCGGGAAACCCTTCTGGTACATCGGCATTGTTCTCGCCGAGGATCTCATCAAAATCTTGGCGACCTATGATGCCAGCCAGCGTGAGATGAGCGTTTGCGTGCTCAGCCAAATAATTAGTAATTCGCGACGCCAGTGACCCGTCACCGATAATCAGAACACGGCGTTTGAACACTTCAATACCTGCCGCGGCGACTAAACCAAAGCGCACCAGAATGATCAGCGGGTAATGAAGGAGAAGTGAAAAAGACAACAGTCCCAGATACCACTCGATCGTTACCGGGTCTAAAATACCATAGAGCGGGAAGGCCACGAGAGACGTGAAAATCGTCAGCAAAAGCGCCACACCGGCCCGTTGGAGAAATAACCTTATGTCGGTAAACACATCTCTGTTGTAGAGCCCGGCAGCCGATAGCGATAAAAACGCAAGGAGAGTGAAAAATGTCAGCAAAGTATAGCTGGTGACGTCCGGGGCATTGGCAGACAAGAAGGTGTCAGCACCGACCCATTGGACAGCCGCAATCACACCCAGAAACAACAATGTTTCAGATGCAGCCAGAAAAGACAAAGGCAAGGCAACATAATGCCTAAACACCTTGAGCACGCATTAACCCCCAAAACGGAACGGTGGTTGAATTGCAACCTTTGCCTATCCGAAACTGATCGAAACATCGATAGTCTTGGGTGGCAAAAATTTTATGCCTAATGATTAGTGGATAGGCGTTGCTGTTTAGTTACAGCTTTGCCCGGAATTATCTCGTTCGTCGGCATTCAATTCGTCAAATCGTCCGTTTTTAACATTGTGCCAGCAAACCAGCACCGTGCAATTCAAGTCCCCCTTAGAACTTGCATTGGATCACAGGCGCCCCGACAATTGAAGCGAAATGCTCTGTCAAAAGGTACTTTTTTCCATAATGCCTATCAGAGGTGGCAGACCGACCATCGAACCCCCGAGAGTTAATGCTCAGCTATTGATTACCTGTTAGATATGCCTGAGTTCTCTTATTTATCCGGCTTGAATGTCCTGACCGACACAGACTTAATCCAACCGCCCATCATGACCTACGATGTCGGCTCAATTTACCCCCCGCTCTGACAGATAGAAAAAGCGATGAAAATCCTCACATTCACAACGCTCTATCCGTCTAGCGCGCGACCCAATCATGGAATTTTTGTCGAAAATCGGCTGCGCAAACTAAACGATAAGCCTTCTATCGATATACGTGTTATAGCGCCGGTGCCTTACTTTCCATTGCATTCGGCGAGCTTTGGCACCTACGCCGCCTATGCTAATACGCCCAAAGCAGAGATGCGCGGCGGCCTCGCGATAACTCATCCGCGTTTCCCCCTTATTCCTAAAGTAGGCATGACGCTTGCCCCCTTGTTCCTGTATTTGGCCACCAGATCCAAAGTTCAAGCATTGCTAGACAGCGGATTTAAAATTGACCTTATCGACGCACACTATTTCTACCCTGATGGTGTTGCCGCCGCTTTGTTGGCGAAGCATTTCAACCTGCCCTTTTCGATCACGGCGCGCGGTACTGATCTCAATCTCATTCCTCAATATTACGGGCCACGAAAACAAATCCTTTGGGCTGCCGAACGTGCCGACGGGCTGATCACAGTGTGCCAAGCGCTGAAAGACAGTTTGGTGGAATTAGGTGTGAGTGATGAGCGTGTAACGGTCCTTCGCAACGGTGTTGATCTCGACGTTTTCAAACCAGGAGATCGCGACGCCATTCGCACTGAAATGAATCTAAGCGGCCAGGTCGTCCTTTCAGTGGGGCATTTGGTTGAAAGAAAAGGGCATCATCTGGCCATCGAAGCCCTGAGGGACTTACCCGACAGCACTCTGTTGATCGTCGGGGAAGGTCATGAGCGAAAAAAACTTCAATCCTTGGTGGCGACACACGGGCTCGGTTCACGGGTTAGGTTTTTGGGTTCTGTCCCCCATGAGGATCTTCACCGAATTTATTCAGCGGCCGATGTGCTCGTCTTAGCCTCCAGTCGCGAGGGTTGGCCCAATGTCCTTTTAGAGGCTATGGCCTGTGGCACTCCGGTTGTTGCCACAAAGGTGTGGGGTTCAGGAGAAGTCGTTCAAACACACGCCGCGGGGCTCCTGGCAGAGAACAGGACAGCACGCGATATCTCACAGGCCCTCAAAACGCTTTTGACCCATCTCCCATCACGGGATGAAACACGTCGTTATGCAGAGCAATTCAGTTGGGACGCAACAACGCAAGGCCAATTGGAACTTTTTAATTCTATCCTATCAAGAGCTTCTCGATAAATCTGCTCGCGGATTATCAGAAAACAGACTCCAACAAACATGCGAATCATTTAGTGTAGTTAACGAGAAGTTAACGATCTCTGGTGCCACGAATTGCGTTTATTGATCTGTTAAAAACACTTTGGGAGGCAAGATATGCTGACCATGGCAGAACTTCGAGCCATTGGATGGAAGAGAGTAGAATTACCAAATAGCGAGCGATGGCCTGTTGGAATATGCATCATGGCCTGGACAGGATTTTCTGGATTTGGCTGGGCAGGACTATTTTCAATATTTGGCTGGTTATCCTAGCCTAGAAAAAATATCAGTATAAACCGTATGCTGTCTAATTCAATTTAACGCATCAGCCCTCGACACTGCCTCTAGTTCTTCCTGAAGTGAAGGCAGGGCGGCTAAGAATTCACCTATGCGCTGTTCAGACTGTGCGTCATCAGGCGTTGCCACGGCAATTATCGCTGAGTGATTGTTCCCAGCAAGCAATTTTGTTTTCGCACTGCTTAACATAATTGACAGCTTATCGGTGTTGAACCCGCCATCAATCCAATACGTATGTGCAAGCATGATTTCACGACGGCCGTCAGAATACCGCCCCAAACGTAGAGGCAGAGGCCCGCTTTTTGTGTCCACAATGATTGCTGTACCGTCTAAGTATTGCCAGCGCTCCTCATCCAGTAAAAACCGTGCTGAGCCCAGCAAATCCTCCTCCCCGCCAAGTTCCAAAAAATATCCAACAAAAAGCGACATCTGCTCGCCCGCTCTTTTGTAATGCGCATTCAATGATCCTTGCGCTCCCGGTAGATGCGGCACCAAGGCGGACTTCATTTCAGAGCTCTCTACCCAGGTCGGGTCTTCCGGTGAAAGCGCAATTGCGATCTGTCCCACGGGACCCGTCGACGGTTGGATCAGCACGGCATATGCCGGCATGCTGATTGTTACCAGGATTGCCGCCAACCAAACAATGACCCCCGGCTTCGGATCGTGTGGCGATGGCAGTTCCCGATCGACGGTTTGCGCGTGACCCTCCTCTGGATCTGCAAACCTTGCCCCAAAATAGCCCATCACAGCCAAAATCAGGGCGAAAAATCCCCAACCATAAAGAATATGATCATCAACAATATCAATGCGGCGATCGGTAAATTCTGCCAGGGCAATGATGGCAAAAATCCTGATGGCATTGGCAATAATGGCAACTGAAAGCATAGCGACAATTGCAATGACACGCTTCTTGAAAGACGTATACATAAGATAACCATAGAGTGGCGCAAGGGCGAGCGAGGCCAAAATGAAATTGAGCCCGGCACACCCCTCCGCCACATGGTATAATCCGGTCGAGACTTCAATGTGAAATCCATCAACGTAAATCGGGATGCCTGAGGCGGCTAGAAAAATCACCGAAAGTTTGGTCGCGACGGTTTGTAATAATGGATACAGAAAAGTCCCTGTCGGCACCATCAACCACAAATACATGAGTGGGAAGATGAGTATGCGGAATATTTGTAAGCCAATAACCGATAAGATCACGCCCTGGAAAATTCCAACCAGCGCAAAATGTTCTCCCTCAGTGATACCCATTGCATTGGCGATCAGCCAGGCCGTACAAAAACCGAAGATAACAATCAATCCAGGCCAATAGGGTTCAGGCACCATTTGAGCGAGAACCGCTCGCTTCTCCCACATCAGGTAAAGACTAATGGGCAGAATGAGAAATCCGTGATTGTAGGTTGAACGTGTCGCCCAAAGTTCGACGGCACTGGCTGCAGTCGTCCAATAGGCACCAACCGTAACACCCAAAAGTATGACCAACATGCTGAGAGTGACACGCCACACTGTTTCTGGAGTAGCTTTGCCTTGAAGGAAACTCTGTATGTTCGCTGATAAACCGCCTGTCGTCACTGCTCAAACTCGCAATAGATCTAAAAGTGAAATCACTAAGAAGCCCAATTTTACGTTATCAGAAACACTCATGTGGCATAAAGACAGTTTGATCAAGTAATCTTGATATTACGTTTCTCGATTCGCCAAGGGTTTAATGAAAATGGCGAATATTACCCATCGGTATTCATTGTGAGCAAAATACTTTTTCTATGCCAGCGCATCCCCTATCCGCCTGACAAAGGGGACAAGATAAGATCGTACCAAATATTGAAACATCTGGCGCGATCTCATCAGGTTTTTCTTGGTACTTTTATCGATGATCTTGATGATTGGCGACATCTGAACAAGGTGGACGAAATGTGCGCTTCAAAGTGTGTGTTGCCATTGCGTCCAAACATTCAAAAAATTAAAGCCAGTAGAGCTTTCTTAACAGGCGCGTCGCTGTCTGAACCCTATTTTTTTGATCGCAAACTTCAAAAATGGGTCGATAATATTCTGTCTACAGAGAAGCCCGATGCTGTTCTCATCTTTTCATCGGCGATGGCTCAATATGTTTACCAGCACCCCTTGTGCCCTAAAAACCTCGTGATCGATTTTGTTGACGTCGATTCTGATAAATGGCTTCAATATGCC
>JAJFIN010000026.1 GCA_021774955.1 Alphaproteobacteria bacterium
AGATACGGAACATAGTTGAACGACGGTTGGTGAGCCGTATCGGGAGACCACGGAGAGTTTTGATTCAGATTCGGGTCATTGGTCCCAAAGCTCGTTCCCTTATAGGGTTTAAGCAAATAAATATCGGGATGGTCTTGGATCGAGATGTAATGGTCGTCGGCTGTCGTGGCGGTATTAACGCCATCTCGAATATGCCAACCGATAGAGCTCGCGCCATCGGCATTGGCCAACATAACTTGATAGGCCCGTGGGTCTTGTGAAATGAGATATTGCGCCTGTTGTCCGGTATGAATGCCGACATTCATGCCCACCGTCTGGCCCGTGGCCCAAAAATTCAATTGGTTGAGAGCCGTGCCCATGGGGCCCGTATCGGAGCCTGCGAGGGCTTGCAATTGTGAGTCCAGGGCACTGCTGGAAATCGTTGTGCTGGTATCCAACGCTTGGATGGCACCAGACTGGATCATGTAGTCCGTGTCTTGGCGAACAAACACATCAGTGGCCGTGCCATCGGCATTATATTGTTTATGCCAGCGTGAAAATTTGAAGTGCTCAAGGTTTTGATAGCTATCGACGACCTGGCCGTTTTGGCTAATCGTGGCGTCGTAGACAATGTTACCTTGGCTGTTGGTGAACGCCCATTCATTGGCAAAAATAACGTCGGTTCTAATTTCGCCATTGGCCATGGCGCGAACGTCAACAATCAGATTGAGATGGTTGTCTACTGGAATTTCAATGCGGACTTCCGTCGCAAGAGGGCCATCAAGATAGGTTGTGTAATTTCCTGACGCCAACGCGGACTTTAAGGCTGCATCAACATCAATACTGTGGGCTGTCGTTGTGCCGTCCGGATTTTTCATGTTCACGTCAACGGCGAAATCATATTGACCGTTGGTGATCTGATTAATGTCAAAGGAAGCTTGTGTTGCGGTCCCACTGGATACCGTGAGATCAACCATCTGCGCTTCACTGGGAGACAGGTTCGGTGATTGCAAACTCAAGACTGCAAATTTGACAGATCCATCCGGGTACGTTGATTTAATGTCGACTTGCAGCGGAACACTGTTACCGCCAATTTGAGCGTTCAGTGTCGTGCCGGAAGGAAAATCTCCTTGCACAAACGTTTGGCCAAAAGTGACAATTTCATTGGTTTGCTGTCCAGAGCCAATATTTTGCAATTGGACACTGACAACACCACCGCCATCGACAAACGGTTTTGCAGCCGGTGGATTGTAAGTAGCTGGCTGCGTCGCCATTGACGTTGTTGACGAGCCCGAGGAGGATGACGTCGTTGATGACGTCGTGGTCGTGGTTGTTGTTTGACCTGAAGTGGAGTCGTCGTCAGATGCAACAACGTCGTCGTCAGGCGCAACAAAGTCGTCGTCAGGTGCAACAAAGTCGTCGTCAGGTGCAACTTGAACCATTGGTGCCGGATCGACCGGTGGTAAATCAAACACAGAATCTTCCTCAGCATTTCCCGTATTGCTCTGACTATTATTGTCGGGCACCGGGGCGACTTTGTCGAGGTTGTTGTCTGGATCGGTAAGAATGTGGGCGTCTGCAGCCGTTAAACTTGAGAAATCAACTTTACTCAAATCCGGCAACCAATCAGCATCAAACCTTCCGGCGAGCTGGATCATTTCTACTTTTTCTTCAGCCAAGTCGTGTAATTCCGCTAAATCCCAATATGTGAACCCGCCAGAGCCGCTCGCATCACGATCAGCTGCTGTGGAGCGTCCCCCAGCAAGTCCTTGCCGTCCTGATTCTACCGTTGAAAAACCTAAGGAATAGTTTTGGTTTAACGATATGTTTGAATAGGACGGAACAAACGATATGAACCCGGAAAACGAATCGCCATTGAAACTACCGGTGTTCGTCCAATCGGGCAAATTAACACTGGTTAAGGATTCAAATTGACGCCCCGGCGCGCCTGAATAATTAAATCTTGAGAAATCTGAACCAGAAAAATCTGAGGAAAAAAACCGGCTGTTTTCTGTGATTTTCAAACCAGAACGCATAATATTTACTCACACAACTATTTACAAAACTCATACTCAAAGATCGGAAATCAAATACTCAAATAAACTCTCGTTGATCGCCCGACTTGACACCATTTTGTCGAGCCGGATTTAAGAAACGTTCAAACGACGAGGAAAGTTTTAATGAGATTTTTCCGAGAAATTGCCTTTAAACATCAAGTGGATGTGATCGGCCAAACGCGAGTTATTACTGGGCGGTAAATGGTTACACAGCGAAGGGTTTTAGCGTCACGGATGGCCCTGGTTGTAAAGCGTTTGATAGCGCTTCAACATCAGCCCCTCGTCAAATTCGGCTTGAGCTTTGGCTTGATTCAGCTGTCCAACATCTGCCCTTAAATTCGGGTTCTTAACAAATTCCGCGATTGATTTAAAAAGGGCTGGTACTTCTTTTTCGCAAACGAAAGGTCTGTTCGCTGTGGCTACCATTTCAGCCACATCGCCAGCGCACACAGAGGCGATGGGTAACCCGGATGCCATGGCCTCGATCACACTTAATGGCATTTGCTCGGTATCGGAAGATAGCGCAAAAACGTCAAAGCCCGGAACAATTGCGTGTGGTGCGTCAATAAATCCAGTAAAGGTGACATTGTTGGAAATACCCAATTGCGAGGCAAAGTTTTTTAGGTCCATTAGCGCCGGGCCATCGCCAACAATTACGAGGTGTACGCCAAGGTCACTATCGATCAGCGCAAAGGCCTCAAGGAGACGCTCCAAGTTTTTTTCTTTGCGAATAGCGGCAATGGTTCCGATGACAATCTTATCTGAAGGTATGTTGAAACGAGTACGGGCTTGCGCGCCGTCTTGTCCCACGAAGCGCTGGCAATCAATGCCATTGGGTACGTAGAAACATCGCGCCTGCGGTAATCCCCATTCTTGAAGCGCTACTTGCTCTAGTGTTTTCGATGGAACAACCACACGCGTTTTTAATGACAGGGCAATCTTCCGAGTCCACACCCGACGCCTCAACTGCTTGACAGCTTCTTCTGGTCCAAAGCCATCTTCTGTGTGCAGATGAGGGATGCCGAGCGTTAAATTTGCAAGTGCCCATTCGATTGACCCCCAATTGTAAGTCAGGAGACGGTCAGGACGCAGCTGCGCGAGTTGTTTCTTAAACGCGCCACAGGTTTGCAGCAGCCCGGCTTCTTTAGGTGCATCGAATTTAAGTGTTTGCAACTGAACCGAAGAATTGATGCGCTCCAAGGCGCCATATCGACCATCCATAGCGAACAGGGTGTGGTGGTATGTGTCATCAAAGTGATTGACTATTTGGGCAAAACGAACCTGTGCACCGCCAATGTCAAATGTCGGGAAGACATGAAACAGATGCTTTGGTGTCCTACCAAATTTCAAGGCGTCGTTCATCGTTTGCCGTCATTATGGTGACATCCAAAAGCGTTCGGAGGCTCAAGTCCTACCCTCCAATCGAACTCAGAAGGTCGGCCGCCTCACGTCGTTCCTCAAACGGCTCATCAGATCGTAGGATAGTCCTGAGCACGCTCTTGGCATCGCCCGATCGTCCGCTACGCACCAATGCGACCGCATAATGATAGAGAATATCAGGCCGACTGGGCAGCAAATCAGATGCTCGCTTGAGCATCGGCAATGCCTCCAAAGGCCGGTCGCGACGAACAAGGATCCATCCTAAGGTATCAGCGATTTCTGCTGATTCTGGCGCTTTCGTGTAGGCAACACGGGCAAGCGCGATAGCTTCTTCTGGACGATCCAGCTCATTGTATACCCAGGCCAAATTGTTAAGAACCACCGGGTCATCCGGGTTTGCTTTTTGAAGCGTTTCGCCTTCCGAAATTGCCTCGGCATATCGACGGTCATTAATCAGATGGCTGAATAATACATATCTGATGGCGGAATCGTCGTCATGGCCGGCAAGCCAATCTTGCAATTTCTTTTCTGCATCGCGGCGCTGGCCGGAATCGACCAATGCACGATAGAAGACCAGCAGGCCCCCACGCTCGCCGGAATTCTCATAAGCCTTTTGGATCATTTGCAGACCCTCTTCTTGCTCTCCTAAGCTCAAGAGAGCACCGCCGAGACCGATTTGTCTCTGCAGAGGGTCTTCAACTTTCGTGTAAAGCTCACGGGCTAACAAGATCGCAGCTTCCTTGCCGCGGGTATCCTTTTCGGCTTCGACCCAGGCCAAGCGCGCACCTTCAGAATTCGGGTTAAGCTCAAGGGCGCGCTCATATTGCTCTTTTGCACCGGCCAAGTCTCCCGCTGCAGACAACGCACCGGCAAGCCGGGACCGCATTTCTGCGTCTTCAGGTAACTTTCCGACCAATTTTCGGTAATTGACGACCGCACTTGAAATCTGTTCGTTGGCCAATTGCGCCCGTGCCAGCGCTTCCAATCCATCGATATTGTCCGGCAGGTTTTGCGTAAATTCGCGCGCTGCTGACATCGCCCGATCGGTTTTATTGATTTCTAAAAGTTTGTTGACCCGTAATAGGTGAGCGATGTGATTGGTCGGGTCTATTTGAACGGCGTTGTCGAGAAGGCTCATGACTTCTTGGTCATCACCAAATTGATCCAGCAAGCCAACCAGATCGATAACCGCTGGTAAGTATTTGGGATCTTTTTCGAGGACCCCTCTGAATTGAGCTTCCGCACTCGCGTAGTCGCCTTGCGTTACAAACAATCGTCCCAAGTTCAAAGCCGCGACATGGAAATCAGGATCGGCGGCCAATGCCGCCTTCAAATGCGCCTTGGCGGCTTCTTGATCATTTTGCGCCATGGCAATGTTGGCACGGAAATTATGAGGTATGGGGCTGTCTGGTAATAAAACTGCAGCTCGCTCAACGGCCAATTTCGCCTCATCCATGTTGCCTTGACGCATATGAGAAAGCGACAACAGAATCAGGGCGCGCGGTGAATTTTCATCTTCTTTATCGGCCAAAAGCGTGAGCTGCTCGATGGCAGAATCGAGTTCGCCACCCCCGGCTCTGGTTTCAGCAATGCGGAAGCGAATTTCGTCGTTTTCAGGCTCCAATTCAGCTGCTTTTGCGTAAATCTCTGCCGCATCGGTAAAACGGCCTACCGAGGTTAGGCCTTGCCCCAAAAGCGTTAGGACATAAAGATTGTCTGGGCTCGTTTCGGCGAGTGGCTCCAACACTTTGATGGCTTCACCAGGTTCACCCTCGCGCAGATAAAGCGTGGCGGACACGATTTGACCACCAGCATCATCAGGCTTCTGCGCCACATATTTATCGATATGGTTTCGCGCTTGCGCAAGCTGATCATCTGCCATGAAAAGAGTCGCCCAGAGCAGACGGGCCGGTAAAAAGGCCTCGATCCCACTTGCATTACTCAAGGCATCGAGCGCTTCGTTGACTTGATTTTTTCGACTTAAAGCAACGGCTTTTACATATCCGGCCATCGGGTTGCCCGGAGAACGTTCAAGAATTTTTTCTGAATCATCGAGCGCTCTTTGGAAATCTTCCTGACCGGTATAGGTCAAAGCTCTGATGAGCCGCGCCCGATCATTTGTTGGTGACAAGCCCAGCGCACGGTCTAAGCTTTCTAACGCTTTGGCATATTTCTTTTGAATTCTTAGTAATTCACCCTTTTCAATGAGCGCTTCGATATTACCAGAGTCTTTGTTGAGGGCTTTGTCAATTTCAATTCTGGCTTTTTCAATTTCGTTTCTATACTGATAGATGCGTGCGTAAACAATGTTGATTTCTGGGAGATCGCTTCTGACTGTCAAAGCTTTGCGAATATCAATTTCGGCTTGCTCATCATCACCCAAAGCAAGATAGGCTTGCGAGCGATAAACCAGAAGCTCACCAAAAATTCGCGTATCGTTTAGGGGTTTAGCAAATTCTTCCGTAACCTCGCGGTTTTTACCTTGATAAATATATGTCCGGGCAAGGGCGACGGCCAACTCTTCGGGATTGTGACCACGGTCACGCGCTGCTTTTAATTCTTTTTCTGCGGAACGAAATTCACTAATCCTCAAATACACTTCGGCCAGCAGCACACGTGCTTCGGTGTTGTCAGGATCGGACTTAATTGCATTCTTTAACTGAATGATCGCCGCGTTGGCATTTCCGCGCTCTATTTGCTTGTTTGCTTCCTCCTGAAATTTCAAGGACTTTTCATTGACCGCTGCAACAACGGTCGGAGAAGCAAAAGTCAACATCACCGCAGCTGCGAGAAATACTGAGATTTTTGACCGAACAGGTTTCGTCATCGAATTCACACCTTCCGAGTTGATCGCCCCCATATGACAGATGTTTACTCTATCACACAGAATTACACTTTGACCCCAAGCGTCTTCAAAAGCTCATATAAAGTCGGGCGGCTTACCCCCAACAGCTTAGCTGCCTGACTTACATTATTGTCCGTTACTGCCAAGGCGCGGTTAACAACGTCAAATTCCGCCTTTTCTCGCACTTGGCGAAGGGTCGGGAAATTCACGTCTTCGCTATCATCAAGTTCCAATTCCAGATCTTCTGCCGTTATTGTTTTACCGTCCGATAAAACCACAGCTCGTTTCATCTTGTTTTCGAGCTCTCGGACATTTCCCGGCCAATCATAGAGCTCTATGCCGCGTTTCGCCAGAGTTGAGAATTCTTTGATTTTCTTATTGTAGAGACCGCTTAGCTTCTCCAAATTGAATTTGGCCAATAGCAAAGCGTCGCCGTCACGTTCTCGCAAGGGTGGGATTTCAAAGGCAATCTCATTTAGGCGATAAAACAAATCCTCGCGAAACCCGCCGTTCTGGATGGCCGCCTCCAAATCCATATTTGTCGCCGAGACGATACGGACATCGACTTCGATTGTTTTCCGGCCGCCAATCCGCTCAATTTTACGCTCCTGTAAAAACCGTAATAATTTTGCCTGGAGTGGCAACGGCATGTCACCAATTTCATCTAGGAAAAGCGTGCCCGTTGTGGCTTGTTCAATTTTGCCAATGGTTTGTTTAACAGCCCCCGTGAACGCGCCTTTTTCATGGCCAAACAATTCGCTCTCAAGAAGATTTTCGGGAATTGCCGCACAATTGATCGCGACAAAAGGATTGTTGGCGCGCGGGCTGGCCCGGTGCAACGCCTTGGCTAAAACTTCCTTGCCGGTCCCGCTTTCGCCGGTAAACAATACACTGACATCGGCACTGGCAACGCGCTCTACACCGCGACATACTTTTAACATCTGCGGGCTCGCCGCTAACACCCCTTCAAAGGGTTCTGATGTTTTGTCTCTGGTCGCAGTCAATGCATCGGCTTCAAGGGCTTGCACATGACAAGCACGGTCGATAATCATTTTCAAGATTTCAATATCGACAGGCTTGGCACAAAAATCATAGGCCCCCAATTGCACGGACTTAACCGCCGCTTCTCGGCCGCTGTGGCCACTCGCGACAATAATTTTTGTCCTTGGGCTGATCGCCAAAATTGCTTCAAGAACCGCTAAACCTTCTGTCGCTCCGGCTTCGTCTGGCGGCATTCCAAGGTCCAGGATGACGACATTCGGATCAAATCGTCGCGCTTGCGCAATCGCGGAATTGCGATCATCGGCAATTGCGATTTCAAAATCAGAGAGCGCCCATTTCATTTGACTTTGAACGCCTGGGTCGTCTTCAACGATCAATATTTTTTGAGAGCCAGCTGTCATCGCACAATCTCTTGCGCTATTGTCTTTCCAACAGTCTTGTCCGATGGGTTCATCAACGGCAACGTAATGCGCATGGTCGTTCCTGTGCCGACAATCGATTCTACTTCCAGTCGACCCTTCATATCACGAATTTGCTGACGAATTTGATAAACTCCGATCCCAAAACCATCTTTCTTTGTGGTCACGAATGGCCGAAACAATTTGTTTTCAACAAAGTCGCGGGCCATTCCTGGGCCATTGTCAACGACCTCGACCACAGCATGTTGATCCCGCACATCGATCAACACCTCAACCGATCCTTCTGGCCCAGATGCATCGGCGGCATTTTGAATAAGATGGGTCATGGAAGAGGAAAATCCGTCTGGATCACCGATAATGTTGATCGCGACATTGTTTCCACGCAGCTTAATCTCTGGTCCAATGTCGGCTCGTTGAGCGACTAGTTTTTCGACAATTTGTGTCAGCGAGAATTGCCTTTGCGTTTTTGGCGCTTCACCTGAGATGTATTCGTGGGCGCTTAAATCAAAAAGCAGACTTTTCATTCGGGTGACAGCATTGGTAATGGTGTGCGTCATATCTTTTTGAAAGTCTGGATTGTCGCCGTGACGTTCGGTGTTCTGAACCATGATTGAAAGTTGATTGACGACGTTTTTAAGATCATGTGCGACAAAAGCAAATCGCTGATTGAACGCTTCCAAGCCTTTTGCTTCGGCCAATGCATTTACAGCTTGGTCTTCAGCTATGTAACTTGCAGCTTGTCGCGATACAGTATTCAACAAGGCACGATCTTCTCCGTCGAGTGAGCGCCGGGCACGCGATTCACCTAAGACGATCAGGCCATATAGATAATCGCGGTGAACCATGGGAATGATCAACCAAACAGGCCGCTTAGTGATAAGAGCCAGCGGGATCGTCTTTTCGATATCATCGGGGCTCATCTGAGTGTTAACTTCAATGATATCGCCTTGGTCAGCGATGGTCTTTAGCAGCAACTCGTCCTTGTTCAGGGCCGGGATGTCGTCGCCAAAATTCCAAGACGCCATGGGCCGGAAAGTGGCGGTTTCTTCTTCGTGAACCCACAACACACCCGCGGTACTTTCAACAATGTCGGCAATCGCTGTCAGCATTCGATGATGAAGCGTTAGACCGCTACGCTCAGCAGACAATGAACCAATGAATTTCAACCATTCCTGCCGGTAATCATATTTTACGCTGTAAAAATTTCTGGCAATGAAAAGCCGAGCATTGGCTCTAACGCTGCCTGAAGAAAAGATGATGATCAAAACGGCCGCGGCCAGAAACAAGAATGTAGTTTGAAAAATACTCCCGGCTTCACCGCCAATTTGCGACAGGTAGTAACCTACTGTGGCCATGGCGATGAGATAAGCGCCGGCGCCGATCAGCGCCCCGGTATGAAATACGATTTCTCGCGATACATGCAGATCAAATCGCCATTCGCGCGCGCGCGCCGCCGACCATGAAATCAACGGAACCGTCAGCATCATGATAAAACCGCGAGCGCCATACAATACTAGGTCAAATCGCTTGAAGAGAATGGATTCTGCATAAAAGAAGAAATCATAGGTGAAACAGAGACCGAGCCCGAAGCAGAAATATTTGATCGCCCAACGGGTATCATCTGAAGCGTTGCGATAGAGGTTCTCCAGCAACAAAAGCCCGGCAATCGCCAAGATCATGCGACCGGCTCCAGCAAACAGGAAGAAAGTGTCACTGGCAAACCAATCAGGTGAGACTTTCAACGCAACCAGCGATCCATAAATCGCGATCATAGCCCCGACAATGCACAGAGCGACAACGCTCGTGAGACTCCGGTCACGGGCGCGCGTCAGGCCCGCCAGAACAATGAGCAATGCGATCCAACTCAGCGACCGTGCAACCTCAAGGGTCAACAGGATTGTTGACCCGCTCGATAGATCCCAAATCGTGCTGACATAGACCCCTGCCGACCATACAGAAGTCAAAAAGGCGCTCAAAACAAGAAGGTTTTTTTGACGCGAGGGGGTGCGACTGAGCATCGCAAGGCCAGCCAATACCAAAAAGGCGATAGCGCTTACGAAATATCCGAATTGGATGACAGGGGCGGCCGCAAGACCGCTAAGAACTTCCACGAATCATGCCTCTAGCGAGAACCAACGAGCATAGTCACGACACGAACAGTTTGCAGCAGAATTATAATATCAAGAAAGAGGCTGCCATTTTTTACATAATAGAGATCATACGCCAGCTTC
>JAJFIN010000251.1 GCA_021774955.1 Alphaproteobacteria bacterium
ATCGTGATGATGTCTTTGTTGCCGGTTGTCGTAACAAAAATATCGGCCTGCGCCACCACATCTTCCATGGTCACGACTTCATAGCCCTGCATCGCTGCTTGCAATGCGCAGATGGGGTCAATTTCGGTGACGCAAACACGCGCACCTTGGCTACGCATTGATTCGGCTGAACCTTTGCCGACATCGCCAAATCCGGCAATGACGACCATTTTACCAGCGATCATGACATCGGTCGCACGCTTGATGCCGTCGACAAGACTTTCACGGCAACCGTAAAGATTGTCGAATTTGGATTTTGTCACTGAATCGTTGACGTTGATCGCAGGGACCTTCAGCGTTTCGGCTTTGGCCATTTCATAAAGTCGCAAAACGCCGGTTGTCGTTTCTTCAGAGATGCCGACGACATCATCCAGGGCATCTGAATATTCTTCGTGCATCAATTGGGTCAAATCACCGCCATCATCTAGAATGATATTCGGCAGCCATCCGTCTGGGCCCTTGATGGATTTGTGAATGCAATCCCAAAACTCCTCTTCTGTTTCACCCTTCCAGGCAAATACCGGAACGCCAGTAACTGCAATTGCAGCTGCTGCTTGGTCCTGGGTTGAGAAGATGTTGCAAGATGACCAACGAACTTCTGCGCCCAAATGGGTCAGCGTTTCGATAAGGACAGCCGTTTGGATGGTCATGTGCAGGCAGCCTGCAACACGGGCGCCTTTAAGCGGTTGTTCTTGCCCGTATTCCTCTCGAAGAGCCATCAAGCCTGGCATCTCAGTTTCGGCAATATTGATTTCCTTACGGCCCCACTCTGCGAGGCTGACGTCAGCAACTTGGTAATCTTGAGCTGAGCTCATGGGTGTATTCCTTCCAGGTAAGGCGCGCGGAAAACCCTTTTTGCGCCAGATTCGGTCAAATTTCGGAGCCTTATACCAGCGGACTTCACAACGATCAATAAAGATATAAAGATTTCTTTATATGATTAGATATTTTTGCTTATTCAGCCAATTCGTTGAAGTCATCGATCATCATGGCAATCCGTGCTGGGTCGGCCTGCAGCATGATCATATCCGCACAACGCTTGCCAGAAACTGAATCGAGACTACGAATTCGTCTTTTCACCCGTGGAATGGAGGCCGAACTCATCGATAGATCCCTAAACCCGAGCCCGATTAGTAAAGCCGTGAGCCGTTCATCGCCCGCCATCTCCCCACAAATATTAATCGGGATCTGCGCTTGTTCAGCAGCATTGGCGGTAAATTGAATGAGCCTGAGCACCGACGGGTTAAGACTATCGTAGAGACGGGCGACCTCTTCATTTGCCCGGTCAATAGCCAGCGTATACATGGTCAAATCGTTGGTGCCGATTGAAAAGAAATCTGAATGACGCGCTAAGCTATCAGAAGAAAGAGCCGCTGCAGGAACTTCGATCATCACGCCAATGGGGGGCAGCGGATCGCAAATAGTGACGCCCTTTGCGCGTAATTCTTCAGCCACGCTAATGATAAGCGCCCGCGCAGTTTTAACTTCTGCGACGGTAGAAATCATCGGTAACAAAATGCGAATAGGTCCATGCGCGCCCGCCCTCAGAAAGGCAGCTATCTGAATTTTAAACAAAGTTGGATGACGAAGTGAAAAACGTATAGCGCGAAGACCCAACGCTGGATTGGTCGATGCACTTTCTTGTTCGGGTCCAAAAGCGACGGCTATTTTGTCACCCCCGACGTCAAGCGTTCTCAACGTGACCGGTTCGCCGTCCATTTCCTGAACAATTGTCCGTAGCACCTCATATTGTTCATCTTCATTCGGCAAGTCATTGCGGTTCATGAACATAAATTCTGACCGCACGAGGCCGATACCTTGCGCACCAGCATTTTTGGCCGGATCAACTTCGACCGGCAATTCGATGTTTGCTTTCAACGAAACGAGCAAGCCATCGCGTGTCTCAGACGGCAGGTCACGCAGTCGAGAGAGCACTTGATATTCAACTTTGAGGGCTTCGCTTTTTTTCTGATATTCGTCAATTTCTGCTTGAGTTGGATGCAGAATGAAGGTGCCAGTTTGGCCGTCCAGAATTGCCAGATCACCGGTATTGGCTTCGGCCAACAGATCAGCGGTACCAAGGATTGCTGGAATGCCAAGGGACCGAGCCATAATCGCTGTATGACCCTCCGCACCGCCCATAGCGCTGGCAAAACCACCAATGCGATCAGGGTCCATCAAAGCCGTATCAGAGGGGGTAATCTCATCGGCGACGATGATGCATCCGTTAGGCAGGTTCGAAAAACTTCGCTCGCCCGATTTTGTTAGATTACGAATGAGCCGCATACCGACTTCTTCGATGTCATGGATGCGGCCGGCCAAATAGGTATCGTCAATTTTGCGGTATTGGTCAGCGATATCAGAAATCACCGCCTGAACAGCGGCCTCTGCATTCAGGTGACGTTCTTGAATGCGGGCTTCAACACCGCGCACAAGTCTTGACCCAGACAACATGTGAATGTGCGCGTCTAAAAGACCAGCAAGGTCTTCTGCAGCGGCTCCTGCTTCACTTTCAACGGCTGTTTTTAAAGCCTCAAGTTGATCTTTGGCCTTCTCAATTGCGCTCTTAAATCGCTCGCTTTCAGCGGCAATATCATCGTCTTGAATGAGGTATTCTGGAACATTGACGGCGCCACGCTCAACTAAATAAACCGGGCCAATGACAATGCCCGGCGACACGCCCAATCCGTCGTACCGATTGGACTCGCCAAAAGGTTTGCCGATCGGGCCATCTTCCGGAGGGATTCCAAAGCCGCTAATCTTCATCAAACTTTGCTTCGATCAAATGTGTAAGGGCGTTTAGCACTTCTTGAGCTTGGCGCCCTTCACTGGCAATTTCAATTTCCGTGCCTGGGCCGGCACCTAGCATCATCAGACCCATAATCGATTTTCCTGGGACTTTCATGCCATCGCAGGAAACAGTGACGCGGGCATCGAATTGCCCCACACATTTTACAAATTTTGCCGATGCGCGCGCATGTAGGCCCAATTTGTTGGCAATCGTAATCACAAGGATCAGAGGACCGGCCGCATCGTAGGGGTCGGTATCACTTGATTTCGCCACCATATCCGCGTTCGTGCCCCGACTTATTGTTCTTCACCGGCCAGAACGCTTGATGCCACATTGATGTATTTTCGACCAGCTTCTTGAGCTTGTTGAACCGTGGAAGCGAGGTCTCCACTTTCTCTTGCGGTTGCAATTTTAATCAGCATAGGAAGGTTGATGCCTGCGATCACTTCAACATTCGCCTTGTCCATGATCGAGATGGCCAGATTGGATGGCGTGCCACCGAACATGTCGGTCAATAGAACAACGCCTTCGCCGCTGTCAACTTCAGCCACAGCCGATAGAATTTCTTCGCGTCGCCGCTCCATATCGTCATCCGGACCGATACACACCGCCCGAATACTTTGCTGTGGACCGACAACATGTTCTGTCGCCGAAACAAATTCTTTGGCCAATTGACCGTGAGTTACAAGCACAACACCGATCATAATATCATCATCACCTTAGGTTGGAACCAAGTGGCGTCCCTATATTTGACGGATCATCCCAGGTTCGCGCGCCGTGTCAATCAAGAAGCGTTTTGAGGGCCACTTTTACTTTTGCCGCTGCCGATGGTTCAAAAGCATACAAATCGAGGACTGGAAGCTCTACGCCCAGTATATCCTCAACGCGCGCGTCTGGCATACGTTCTATCTGCGTTTTATCCACAAGATTGAGGATCAAAGCAACCGCAACCTCACCGGCACAAGGGCTATTGATCAGACCAACGCCTCGAACCTCCAATAGACCTGTGAGACGCTCCTGTGGCTGTGCGGTGATCAAGCTATCTCGCTTGTTCAGTATCAGCTGATCGTCACCGACCAACATGCCCCCCGCCTCAATTAACCGCAATGCTAAGTCAGACTTGCCCGCTCCCGATGGCCCGCGCAACAGAACGCACCATTTCCCGAAGGCGACCGCGCTCGCATGAATAAGATTATGACCGGTTGTGTGCGTCATCGGCGCTCATTTTCCCACCGGGAGCTCAATTGTAAACCGGGCCCCCGTATTGTGATTTCCCAAACGATCAGCCCGATTTTCCGCCCATAGACGGCCATCATGGGCTTCAATGATTTGACGAGAAATTGAAAGGCCGAGACCGGAGTTTTTTCCAAACTCGTCAATGCCGGGGCGCTCCGTATAAAAACGATTAAAGATGGTTTCTAAATTATCCTCTGGAATACCCGGCCCCTCGTCATCGACGGTAATCACAACATAATCGCCTAATCTTTTAGAAATTCGGCGCATGCGAACGTCTATTTGACCATCTTTGGCTGTAAACGATTGAGCATTGGCCACGAGATTTCGGATAACCTGACCCAGCCGATCTTCAATTCCAGAGATCAAATAACCTTTCTCGCTCGGCTCGCTGGAAAACAAAACACGCGGTTGGCCTTCCTTTTGAGTAGTCGCGTAAATATCTGCCAGGCTGTGCATCAAAGCTGTTAAATCAACCGGTTCTGAGGTTTCGCGGGCGAGTTCAGCATCGACACGCGAGGCATCGGAAATGTCAGTAATCAACCGATCAAGGCGGCCAATGTCTTGTTGAATGAGGTCGAGCAGTTTCTGGCGAGCTTCGTCTGTTTTAGCGATTTCCAATGTCTCAACAGCACTGCGCATCGATGTGAGCGGGTTTTTTATTTCATGGCTGACGTCAGCGGCGAAACTCTCAATCGCCTCCATGCGGTTGTAGAGTGCACGGATCATGGTGCGCAGTGAAACCGACAAATCGCCAATTTCATCTCGACGAGCGGAGAGGTCAGGGATCTCCACGCGTGCGAAATTGGTGCCCATTGTGGCGCTATCAGCGGACGTCGCCAGGCGTCGCACGGGCCCGGCTATGTAGAGAAAAAGACCGCCCGACAAAAAGATCGAGCCCACCAGCCCAATCATCAAAACCAGAAGCGTTTTGACCCGGTCCTCACGAACAATGCGATCAATCTCGCTGCCTTGCGATGAAATGAGAAGCGCTCCTAAAATCACTTTGAATTTTTGAACCGGGTAAGTCACGGTAAAGACAAGATCACCTTGGCTGTCTTGCC
>JAJFIN010000252.1 GCA_021774955.1 Alphaproteobacteria bacterium
GGTAAGGCGCCGCCGTTCCAACCGGCAACTGGTAGCCAACTCAAATAGACACCAAAAACCAGAGTGAGTAATGGAGCGACAACAAAATTGGGGATTGTTATTCCCACCATTGCCACAGTCATAATGGTATAGTCTGGCGCCTGGTTCTGTCGAAGCGCAGCAATAGATCCCAAAAGCACACCCACGCTAACCGCCACGATCATTGCGCTTATACCCAGACGCAGAGAAACAGGCGCTCCCTGTGCGATGAGTTCCGAAACGGTGAAGTCTTTTATCTTGTAGGATGGACCAAAATCGCCACGCACAACACCGCTGAGATATTTAAAAAATTGAATATGCAGGGGCTTGTCCAGATTGTAGGCGGCTTTGATGTTTGCCTCAATCTCCGGCGGCAGTTTACGTTCCCCCGTGAACGGTCCCCCAGGTGCGGCGCGCATCAAAAAAAACGCGAGGGCTATGATAATAAACATCACAGGTATCGCGATCAGAAGACGACGGATTAAGAATGAAACCATACCGTAAAATGCCAGGCTTTTGTAACCAAAAACAGACGCAACCCACGTCCGCCGACACACTTCACAGTCTCGCCCATCATGTCAACTGTGTACGGGCTTGATTGCACTCGAATTTTCTATTTGAAAGATTGTGTAGCCAAAGCAGAGCTAATTGTAATTTAGCGCGCAATACCGTCCTTAGATCATTCGTATCTTAAGGCCTTGGCAGGACGCGATCGCGCTACACGGCTGGCGTGAACGGACACTGTTGTCAAGGCAACAAGCAATGTAACAAGTCCGGCGCTGACAAAAGCCAGAGGATGCGGCTCAATGTGGTAAACAAAACTATCAAGCCATTCTTTTATGGCGAAATAGGTAATTGGCCAAGCAAGCAAATTGGCCAGGAGGACCGGGCGGCTGAACTGCCACATTAGAAGCCGAACTATATCACCAACGGAAGCACCCATAACTTTGCGTAGTCCGATTTCCAGGGTCCGGCGCTCGGCGTTAACCGCGGACAATCCAAATAGACCAAGGCTCGCGATCAAGATTCCCAATAGAGAAAATCCAGCAAACAACTGACCACGAATATATTCCTGCTCGTAGATTTCATTAAAACTCTCATCGATAAAATGCATATTCAGGTTCTTCTTTGGGAATTCCTTGTGCCAGAGTTTTTTGATTGATTTGACGGTGTGTTCAATATTTGTATCATCTAGTTTGATTGACAACGTTTTGATCAGATCGTTTTTTAGCAAGAACATTGCGGGTTCTACGCGCGCTCTGACCGAGCCAAAATTCGTATCCGGAATAACTCCAACAATGGTCAGATGAATCTGAAAAGATGGATCTTTGATACCCAGCCTGAATGTTTGGCCAATTGCGTCATCTGTATTTACGAACCCAAGCTTCTTTATTGCCTTTTCATTGACAATCACGCGCCCAAAAGTTTCAGGATGTACCTTATCGGGCTCGGGGAAATGGTCTTTTTCGATATTTGGGTCGAGACTGCGACCAGTTTTAATTTTGATTCCATAAAAGTTGAAAAAGTTCTCTCCTATATAGGATATGTTTAAGAATGCAGATTTCCTTTTTCCGTCAATGATGCGGTCAACATATGCAAATCCGCTTGAAGGGTCAGGAGGTGCAGAATCGGATGCGGCAACATCAATGACGCCCTCAAGATTTGCAATTTTTTTTGAAAACTCTGGCGTCACCCCTCCTTGGTTGTATTCACCGACATTTTGCAGCGTGAGGATCTTTTGGTCTCCGAGCCCTAACTGGACCGACCGCGCATATCCCATTTGTAAGAAGACAATTATGGTTGCGATGATGAGCCCAATTGAAATTGCAAACTGTACAACTACAAGGGCGGACCGTAAGACCAAACGCTCATCCACACCTGCAAGCCGGCCTTTCAGAACCGAAATTGGTTTGAAGGAGGACAGAAAAAAAGCCGGATAAAGCCCACCTACAAATCCCAATCCAACTGCCAATAAAAACAAACCACCTACAAAGGGCCAGTCTCGAACATAGTTGAGCACTAACTGTTTTCCTATGATAGAATTGTAGGTAGGCAGAATAAGTTCAACAAAGCCAAGCGCAAGTGCGAGGGCAAAAATTGAGAGGAAGATATTTTCACCAAGAACTTGTATTACAAGCTGATGCTTTTCAGCACCAGAAATCTTTCGAATGCCGATCTCACGCCCTCTGTCGGACGCCCGCGCAACTGTCAAGTTGGTAAAGTTAATACACGCTATAATCAGCACTAAGATAGAAAGAGCGGAAAACGTATAAACCATAGTAATGTCGCCAGTCGGGCGCATCTCTTCCCATCTGCCACCGCGCAAGTAAATGTCGCGCACCGACATCAACTCCATCTTATTCCACTCGGATGTTGGAATGGTCGTGTGGAGCCGTCTAAAAGGTTCGGCATTTTGGTTGACGAGTTTTTGTAGCTCGGGTGCAATTGGTGCGGGATCAGTGCCAGGCTTCAAGCGGATATACGCATAAGAAATGGGATTGCTCCACGAAGATAGTTGACCCTCCCAATCCTCACTCATTTCATACAGGGTGGATTGAGAAATCAAAACACTAGTTCTGATATGCGTATTGGGGAGAGGATCGCGCAGCACACCGGCAACTTTGACCTGTACACTTTTGTCTTCTCCAATGGTAAAGACTTTCCCGATGGGATCATCCTCGCCAAAGAAAACATCTGCGAATTTTTTGGATATGATAGCATTCCGGCTTTGTCCGAGTATCTCTTTCCCATCACCGGTTTTCATCGGGAAGTCAAACAGATCGAAAAGGCTTGGGCTGGCAAAAGTGGTAAACACCCGGCGGGTAGCCTTCTCCGAGTGGATATTGTGGCTCATTCCAAGGAGCCAAGTGCTGCCATCTATGAATTCAAATTTGTTTTCAAGAGCAGCGATAACCGGCACAGGTGCTGTCGCTAATGGAAGTTCAGGTCGGCCTTTCGGAGTAAATGTTGTCTGTATACGGTAGACATCTTCGGTGTTGCTGAAGGACTGGTCGAATGACAGTTCATCGCGAACGAACATCAACATCAAAATGCAAGCAGAAATTCCAAGCGCCAATCCAAGAACATTGATCAGAGAATAGATCTTGTTCTTCGCTAGGTTCCGCAATGCGATTGTGATGTAGTTTCTAAGCATCAGCAAAAGCCTCAGCACGCCGATTAGTGCTTTCAGTGACAATGTGGCCGTCAAATAGATTAACAATTCTTTGCGCGTAGGAGGCATGGCGCGTTGAATGAGTAACCATGATTATGGTTGCGCCATCATGGTTCAGTTCGGTCAGCATCTGCATGACTTCGTCGCCATGTATGGAATCAAGATTGCCTGTTGGTTCATCGGCAAGAATTATTTTCGGCTGACTGACAAGGGCCCGTGCAATCGCCACGCGCTGTTGTTGACCGCCCGATAGCTGAGAAGGTCTGTGATCGGCCCGATGTGTGATGCCCATCCGCTCAAGCACTTCGTGAACGCGAGCACGCCGTTCCTTTGCCGACATCTTGTGATAGAGCAGGGCGATTTCGACATTCTCAGCCACGGTTAACTCATGGATGAGGTTGAAGCTTTGGAAAATGAAACCAATATTTTCTTTCCGGATATTCGCCAGCTTGGCTTCTGAAGCACCAGCCACATTACTGCCGTTGAAATAGTACGAGCCACTCGTGGTGCTATCGAGCAGACCGATGATATTCAGAAGGGTGGACTTGCCGCACCCTGATGGTCCCATGACCGCGATAAATTCCCCGCGGTCGATGTTGAGAGTGATGCCTTCAAGAGCGGTCGTTTCAACCTCTCCTGAGTGATAGATCTTAGTTATTTCTTCAAGACGGAGCATAGGTTTCACGAAATAGAATTTGCGTTCGGCTGGAACGTACCCTCCCGATAAGCGCGCGTCTATCTCTGTGACATTCTCGTGGTGAGGCGACATAGCGTTCATCGCCCCTTCCTTTCTTACGTCTCGTTGATTAGTCCTTCAGCGGCTCTTAGTGCAACGCTGCATTTGTCCCCAAAAATTACGTGATGATGCCCAGAAGTGGGCAATTCAGAGAGCGTCATTCAAACCGAAAGGGCTGCACGGTCGGCGTAACACTCTCATCATTCCTCCCACTCTGGGGCATCATCACCCAGGCAATTCAGGATGAATTCGTCACCGAGAACTCCTGAACCTGGAACTCAAAAAAATTGGCCGGATCGACGCTTGGGGGAACTCCGACCCGACCAATACCTGCGAACTAAGCCGATTTCCGACCTATCTCACCGGTATCTGCATTAACGGTGTAAGGCGTTATTGG
>JAJFIN010000253.1 GCA_021774955.1 Alphaproteobacteria bacterium
TCATTGGTGCCCATGACAAAGCACGACAAAGGCACGTTCGGTTTTGCCGCTTCGGCCGCAATCTCCTTGGCATTGAGCATAGCGAGCGGCGTTTCCATCATCGCCCACAACGCAATGCTTGGGCCACCGCCAGCTTCTTTCATGGCGTTCGTGACTTGGGTAACGTCGGTCGCTGTATTGATCTTCGGCACCAGGATCGCATCGGGACCGGCTTCCACCGCGGCCAGAATATCAGCCCGTCCCCAAGACGTATCGAGCCCATTGACCCGGATGATAACCTCCCGCTTGCCATAGCCGCCCGCTTTGACGGCATCGCAAACTTGGATGCGCGCGGCGTCTTTTCCTTCTGGTGCCACTGAATCTTCTAAGTCCAAGATCACACCGTCGGCGGGAATTGACTTCGCCTTTTCCATAGCGCGTTCATTGGCGCCGGGCATATAAAGCAGGCTCCGTCGCGGTCTTGTCTCACTGGTCATATGCGTGCGTCCTCACTGGCCCCTGTCCGAGGTCTTTTACACTGGTCGTTTGAGCCTGTAGGCCATGCCATACCAGCACTCTTTGGTCAAGGTCGAAGCGCAGGTTTGTAATCGATTACGAAGGAATAGGCCGTACACTGACAGGAAGTGCGCTCATGCGTGGGATGCCAGAAAACTTGTCATAGTCATCTTCGACACTGGCGAGCGCGCCGGTATTGCTGCCTTGCGCGCGGACATTTGGATTTCCTTTGGGAGAATCACCAAAGGCGTGCGCCATAGAGACAAGCCCGCGGCGCAATGTCTCATCGGGCGCAACGAAGCTCGGGATCGCACCATGCGGCGACGCCACCTCGACGCTATCACCGTCTGAAAGGCCCAGCTCAGCGAGATCTTGCGGATGCATATAGGCCGGATTGTAAGAACCGCCTTTACGAATGAGCGACGGCAGATCGCGGCCGGCCGAATTATAAACATGGGCCATGCGCCGGCTGATCATCAGATAAGGATAGGCCTCGCCTTCGCGGTGAGCGACGATCACCGCGTCCTTCATGGCGCGAAGTTCAGCCATCATGTCCTCATTGCCAACCTCCAGGCGCGCGGTGCAATCGGTATCTTTCGGAGCGGCACAGATATCTTCTGGATAAAGTTTTCCGTTCGGATGTTTCTTAACCTCCGAAAGCGGAACCCGCGAGCCGGTGGTCAAGAGCTCCAAAAATTCATCCGATGTCGGTTTATTTTCCATGTCGAGGCTGATAAAACCTCCATCCTCGCGCGCGGTAGCCGTTCCCGACGGCAATTGAAAGACAAACAGGTCAAGCCCCATACGTTGGGCCAACCCATAGAAAAATTCCCATTCCTCGATAAGGTCAGAACCTTCGGGCGGATCCATCAGCTTCGGCGCATACATGCCGAACGGCTCGCACAGGCCCCAAAGCGCATTATAGGTTTCAATCGATTCAACCAAATAAGACATCGTTGGCACTTCGAGCGAAATCTTCGGCGCGATTACATAGTCAGCCTGCTTCGCCGAGGAAGACATTTTGATGTCGATCTGAACGAACAGGTCAAGCTTGTCGAGCGCCTCGACAATCCGGTCTTGATCGGGAATAGCCGCGACCGGATTGCCGCCGCAAGAAAATAACATCCGCACGCGGTCATCGCCCTCAAGGAGGATTTCATCGGCGAGCGCGGCCGTCGGCATGCCTGACCCCATCGCGCAGAGATCGCGCACGCGTAGTTTCACGTCCGGATTGACCGCCGGTTTGGGTGGTTCGGCTTGCGCTTTCGGTGTCGCGCGCGGCAGAAGCACGCCGGGATTGGGCACCGGCTCGCCTTCCTTAATGAAGCGACCGCAAAGCCCATTGAGGCAATTCAGCAAATATTCATTGAGGCTTGAGCGGCCCGACATGTTAAAGCCCGTGGCCCCTGCCGCGATACCGCGCTTGGCGCTGGCAAACATCCGTGCTGCCGCAATAATTTTTTCGGCCGGAACATCGGCGCGCGCACTCGCCACTTCCGGCGTATAAGCATCAACTTCCGCCCGCAATGCTTCCAAGCCTTGGATATTCTCGCTGACAAAATCATGATCGATCAAATCTTCCGCCAAGATCACATGGATCATCGCCGCCAAGATCACCGCGTCTTCTCCCGGCCTCGGCTGCAAGTGAATATGGGCGCGCTTGGCGGTTTCGGTTTCGCGCGGATCGATCACAATCAGTTTCAGCCCATTGTCCAAAGCATCGGTCAAACGCCGCGCCGGGTTTTGGCACGGCACACCGCCGCCGCTGATCGAAATCAGCGGGTTATTACCAATCAGCAAACTAACATCAGACCCATCAAGCAATTGCGGACCCGCCAACCAATGGCCAAACAAAGCCGCGGCAATCTCTTTGCCCGGCTGATCAATCGTCGCGCTTGAAAAAATCATCGGTGTGCCATTGAGCGCGCCCCAGGCGCCCGCGGATAATCCCGCGCCCGGATAAGGCGCTGAATAGGTGCCGATATACATGGCCAGACTGCGCGGCCCATGCTTGCCGATAACGCTCTGTACCTTCTCGGCGATTTCATCCATCGCCACCTCAATCGGAATGTCCTGATAAGAACCGTCGGGCATGCGCTTTTGCGAATGATAAAGCCGCTCTGGATGATGGATCTGTTCAGGCAAAGCCTGGCCGCGCGAACAACAAAACCCGAAATAGGTTGGGCTTTCTTTGTTGCCGGTCACCTTGACCGGTTTGCCATCTTGCATGTCGACCGAAATCGGACAGCCCGCATGGCAAAACCGGCAAAGCGATGCATGTGTTGTTATTTCTCCATTGCTTTTGGTTTCACTCATCGCGCCCTCCATTGTGCCCAAGCCAATGCGGCAATCGTCCCACACGAAACAAAGCACGTCAACGCGAACCCAGCTCGAAAAATACAACGTCATGGTGAGGAGGCGCGAAAGCGCCGTCTCGAACCATGGGCTTAATACTCCAAATTCAGTGGTCGTCGCCCATCCTTCGAGACAGGGCTATCGCCCTTCCTCAGGATGACGTTGTGTATTCAACGCACCGCCCAAGCCATACGCACATAGGTCGGCATCTCGCGCCCGTCTTGCCGGCCTTCAAAAAACCGCCGCCGACCCGCGTCGACATCGTCATGGTCGAGACGGGCAAATCCGGCATCCTCAAACACGGTTTTTATTTCTTCGGTCTCATAGGCATTAACAAACGGCTCATTCTCACCCGAAGTATAATCATTCATGATACGGATGATCGCGCAATCATCTTCAGAAAGCTCAGCCCGCACCGGCATATAGTCAAACATAAGCACACTACCCGGCGCCGTGCATTGTGACACCCGCGCGATCGTATCGACCACGCTTTCCTTGCTCAAATAAGGCACGACCCCGGCCCAGGCAATAAGGCTCGGCGCCCCGGGATCATAGCACGTTTGGGTAAGCGCCTCATCGACACCGCTGACCTCAAAATCACACGCCGCATAATGAAGGTTGCCCGGGGCGTGCCACTCATTGGCCTGCATGCGGGCCTGCTTAAAGCTTTGCGAATCCGGATGATCGACTTCGAAGATTTGCAAATCCGCCATAGACGGGTCTTGGCGCAGCGCATAAGAATCAAGCCCCGCCCCCAGCAAAACATATTGGCGCAACCCTTGCGCATACATGGCCGCCAACCGGTCTTCAATCAACCGTGCGCGATAAGGCAAAAAAATACGCGAGTTTTGCAAACCCGGATGAGGGTCCGGCGGGGTCTTCAACAAATCCAGAAACGGCATCATCTCCGGCGCCACAAAATCGCGCGCCAGCGGGTCTTCAAAAATATACGGCGGTTTATCGAACTCCATATGAGCAACGCGCGAAAGCGCCACCATCTGCGCCGTCATACTGGCTTGACCGTCTTCCATAGAATTCCCGCGTTTCGATTATTGCCTAATTATGGGGACAGTTTACTTAATTCAAAAATCATCCAATATTACGCAGTATTCTGCGGACGAATTAAGTAAACTGTCCCCATAATTACTTCAAGCCGCCTTCTTGCTCAAGTGCCGCTCGACCAATAGCTCAGCGATTTGCACGGCATTAAGCGCCGCGCCTTTGCGTAAGTTATCCGAGACCACCCAGATATTGAGGCCGTTCTCGATGGTCGGGTCCATGCGCACGCGGCTGACAAAGGTCGCGTAATCGCCGACGCATTCAATCGGCGTCACATAGCCTTCGTCTTCACGCTTATCGACCAATAGAACGCCGGGCGCATTGCGCAACACTTCGCGGGCTTCATCATCGGTAATCGGATTTTCAAATTCCAAATTAACGGCTTCCGAATGGCCAACAAAAACCGGCACCCGCACCGAGGTCGCTGTCAGTTTGATCTTCGGGTCGAGGATTTTTTTGGTTTCAACATTGAGCTTCCACTCTTCTTTGGTCGAGCCATCCTCCATAAAGTCGTCGCAATGCGGAATAACATTAAACGCAATTTGTTTGGTATATTTGGATTTTTCAACGCTGTCGCCGACCATGATCGCGCGCGTCTGTGTCCACAATTCATCCATCGCGTCTTTGCCTGAGCCTGAAACCGATTGATAGGTCGAGACAATAGCCCGCTTGATCACCGCGGCATCGTGAAGGGGCTTGAGCGCGACCACAAGTTGCGCCGTCGAGCAATTCGGGTTGGCGATGATATTGCGTTTCGTATAGGTATCGATGGCTTCGGGATTAACCTCGGGCACGATCAGCGGCACATCGGAATCCATCCGGAAATGGCTGGAATTGTCGATGACGACTGCGCCTTTGGCGGCCATTTTTGGCGCCCATTCTTTTGCGGTTTCGCCTCCTGCTGCGAGCAGCACAATATCAACACCGGTGAAATCAAATTGATCGAGCGCCTTGCATTTTAGATTACGGTCACCAAACGAAACTTCAGTGTTCAAGCTCCGACGGGAAGCAAGCGGGATCAGTTCAGACACCGGAAACTTCCGCTCACTGAGAATATTGAGCATTTCCCGACCGACATTTCCGGTCGCACCAACAACGGCTACACGATATGACATCACTCTATTCGCTCTTCAATTCTTAGGCAGCGTTTAAGCCGCTAGATTATCCAATTCACGCAATATGGCATCGCCCATGACGCCCGTTGAAACCCGCGCTTTACCCGGCTGCATGATATCGCTGGTGCGCAAACCGCCGGCAAGGACTTGCGCCACAGCGCGCTCAATCAAGTCTGCATCTTCGCCCATGTCGAAGGAGTAACGCAATGCCATGGCAAAACTCATGATGGCGGCAATCGGGTTGGCCAATTCCTGGCCAGCAATATCCGGTGCCGATCCATGAACCGGCTCGTAGAGAGCGCAGCGACGGCCGTCACTATCCTCTGCCCCCAGTGCTGCCGACGGCAGCATACCGAGTGACCCAGTCAACATTGAGGCTTCATCCGATAAGATGTCGCCGAACAGATTGTCGGTGACAACCACGTCGAATTGCTTGGGTTCACGCACCAATTGCATGGCGCAAGCATCAGCCAACATGTGCTCAAATTCGATATGCGCATATTCTTCGACGTGGAGTTTTTCAACTTCCTCACGCCACAACAGGCCTGATTCCATGACATTCGATTTTTCACAAGACGTCACTTTGCCGTCGCGTTTTTCAGCCAATTCAAAAGCCACGCGCGCCACGCGAATGATTTCGTGTGTGTCATAGACTTGGGTATTCACCCCGCGCCGCTCGCCATTGGGCAGATCGGTGATGCCGCGCGGTTCGCCAAAATAAACCCCGCCGGTAAGCTCGCGCACGATCATAATATCGAGCCCACTGACAAATTCAGGCTTCAAAGACGAGGCGTCGGTCAAAGCATCAAAGCAAATCGCCGGGCGTAGATTAGCAAAGAGTTCTAAATCTTTTCGGATGCGCAGGAGGCCTGCTTCCGGTCGCTTATCGTAATCGACCTTGGCCCATTTCGGCCCGCCAACGGCGCCCAACAAAACCGCACCCGCTGACTTCGCTTTGTCGATGGTTTCATCGGTGATAGCAACACCGTGGACATCATAGCAAGCCCCACCGATGAGCGCGTCATCAATTGTGAACTTTACTGAGCGCCGCTTGTCCATCCACTCAATAACGTGGCGCACTTCGTCCATGACTTCAGGGCCGATGCCATCGCCTGCGACAATCAAGAGTGACTTATCCGACATAGGGGGAATTTCCTTCACGCAATAATAAACTTAGAGCCACGGTTGGGCGCTGGCTCTGTTTTTTTCAAATTCAGTAATATTCTTTTCTGCTTCAAGCGTGACGCCAATTTCATCGAGCCCCTCAAGCAGGGCCTGTTTGCGCGCAGCATCGATTTCAAACGAAAGCGTACCGCCATCCGGCCCCTTGATGGTTTGGTTTTCAAGATCGATTTCAATGATGGCATTGGCACCGCGCTCGGCATCATCCATCAACAGATCAATCTGGTCTTGCGGCAGCGCAATGGGCAAGATGCCGTTCTTAAAGCAATTATTGTAAAAAATATCGGCAAAGCTCGGGGCAATCACACAGCGAATACCAAAGTCGGCAATCGCCCACGGCGCATGCTCGCGGCTCGATCCACAGCCGAAATTATCACCACAGACGAGGATTTTCGCGTCCCGGTATTGAGGCTTGTTTAAAACAAAATCCGGTTGTTCTTTGCCGTCATCGTCATAGCGCATCTCATCGAACAGATGCTTGCCCAGACCAGAGCGTTTGATGGTTTTCAAAAACTGTTTGGGAATGATCATATCGGTATCGACATTGATCATGTTGAGCGGTGCGGCAACCCCCGTAAGCTTGTCGAACTTTTCCATTTCAATCCCTCACCTGATAATCGCGCACATCGGCAAGATGGCCGGAGATGGCAGCGGCGACAGCCATGGCTGGGCTCATCAAATGTGTGCGCCCGCCTTTACCTTGACGGCCTTCGAAATTCCGGTTCGATGTCGACGCACAGCGCTCACCCGGGGCAAGCTTGTCAGCATTCATGGCCAAGCACATGGAGCATCCCGGCTCACGCCATTCAAAACCGGCCTCAAGAAAAATCTTGTCCAAGCCTTCGGCTTCCGCCTGTTCTTTAACCAGGCCCGAGCCTGGCACCACGATGGCGTTCACATGAGCGGCCACCTTTTGGTCTTTTGTGACCGCCGCTGCCGCGCGCAAGTCCTCAATCCGGCCATTGGTGCACGAGCCGATAAAGACTTTGTCGACCGGAACCTCCGTAAGCGGCGTCCCCGGCGTCAGCCCCATATAGGCGAGCGCCCGTTCAGCTGCTTCTTTCTTACCGGCATCGTCAATTGCCGAAGGATCGGGAACGGCACTGGTAATTGGCAGAACCTGTTCAGGGCTCGTGCCCCAAGTGATCAGCGGCGCGATGTCTTGCGCCTTGAGCACAATCTCATGATCGAAATGCGCACCATCATCGGAGCTAAGTTTCGACCATTCACTCACAGCCATTTCCCAGGCGCCTGCTTTCGGGGCTTTGGGACGGCCCATCAAATAGTCGAAGGTTTTTTGGTCCGGCGCCACCAGACCGGCGCGCGCACCCGCCTCAATGGTCATATTACACAGCGTCATGCGCCCTTCCATGGTCAAGGCTTCAACCGCCTCGCCGGCATATTCGATGACATAACCCGTGCCGCCGGCCGTGCCGATTTTACCGATGATCGCCAGCGCCATATCTTTGGCGGTCACGCCGTGGGGGAGTTCGCCATCGACGCGCACGCGCATGTTTTTAGATCGTTGTGAGATCAATGTCTGTGTCGCCAAAACATGTTCAACTTCCGACGTGCCGATACCGAAAGCCAGTGAGCCAAAAGCGCCATGGGTCGAGGTGTGGCTATCGCCGCAGACAATCGTCGCCCCAGGCAATGTGAAACCCTGTTCCGGTCCGGTGACATGCACGATGCCCTGGCGGATATCCTCCATCGGATAAATTTCGACGCCGAAAGTCGCGCAATTATCGAGCAGGGTATCGATCTGCAATTTGGATTCAGGATCGCTGATGCCCGCCGAGCGATCAGTGGTCGGAACATTGTGATCGGGCACAGCCAGGGTGCGTTCAGGATGGCGAACTTTCCGTCCGGCCAAGCGCAACCCTTCAAAGGCTTGCGGGCTCGTCACTTCATGCACCAGGTGACGGTCGATATATAGGATCGTGGTGCCGCCCTCTTGTTCACTAACAATATGGGCGTCCCAGATTTTGTCGTAAAGCGTACGCAGGCTCACTGCTTCTATACTCCCGGTTTTTTATAAGCCGACCGGGAACGTTAGCAAACTTGTGCATCCCCGAGGGCCTTTGGCTCTCGGCGCATGATCACTTTTGTGAACCGAGAGACCGTTCGTTAAGCGCCTTTACGCGTGTCCTGCTTTTTCTCAGCAATACGCGCGGATTTACCACGGCGACCGCGGAGGTAATAGAGTTTTGCCCGACGCACTTTGCCGCGCCGGACGACGTCGATGGAATCAACCAAGGGGCTATAGATTGGGAAAACCCGCTCGACACCTTCGCCATAGGAAATCTTCCGCACGGTGAAGTTTTCGTTCAGGCCCTGGCCAGCGCGGGCAATACACACACCTTCATAGGCCTGCACTCGTTCGCGCGTACCTTCTTTAACCTTCACATTTACCCGCACGGTGTCGCCGGGGGCAAATTCTGGAATGTCTTGCTTTCCAGGTAGAGCGGCCATCTGCTCTTGTTCTAGTTCTTCAATAATATTCATCGGCCTAGTCCTCATGTTCGACGCGGTTTTTTGCCGCCAGATATTGTTCCCAAAGATCGCCTCTGCGATCGCGCGTAATCTCTTCTGCTTTTTTGCGCCGCCATGCTTCAATCTCGCCATGATGCCCAGATTGAAGCACGTCGGGTATTCTTCTTCCTTCCCATTCTACTGGCCGCGTGTAATGCGGATATTCCAGTAAGGAGCCTTCAAAACTTTCTTGCTCAATCGATGCTTGCGCGCCAAGCGCGCCGGGCAATAGCCGGACACTTGCATCAATCAACGCCATGGCGGCCACTTCACCGCCGGAAAGCACAAAATCTCCGAGGCTCACCTCTTCGATCTCTCGTGCTTCCAAAATCCTTTCATCCACGCCTTCGAACCGACCACACAACAACACCGCACCCGGCCCTTGAGCCAATTCTTTGATCCGCGCTTGCTTCAACGGAACCCCGCGCGGGCTCAAGTAAATCAGCGGTCTTTGATCGATATCTTCGACCGTATGATCCAGGGCTAAACCCAGAACCTCCGCGCGCATCACCATGCCTGGCCCGCCACCTGCTGGCGTATCGTCCACGGAGCGGTGTTTATCGCGTGCAAAGTCACGAATGTCCACCGTTTCAAGCAACCAAAGCCCCGTTTCAAGCGCTTTTCCAACCACTGAAGCCCCCAGAGGCCCCGGAAACATGCCCGGATAAATGGTTAAGACGCTGGCTTTCCAAGGATCAGCCATCACGAGGACTTCGGCTCAGGGAACGTTCCATCGGGCGGATCGATCACAACACAACCGGTTTCAACATCAATAGTCGGCACGCTTTCCAGCGTGAACGGGATGAGAACCCGTTTTCCCGTGGCCTTGTGGTCAATCTCTAGAAGATCTCCCGCGCCAAAATCATAGAGCGCGGAAACCTGACCGATGGGCTCACCATCCATGTTGTTGACCCTCATGCCGATCAAATCAGCGTGGTAAAATTCATCCTCCTCTGCTTTCGGCAAAAGCGCGCGGGCCACAAAAAGTTCGGTGCCACACAAAGCCTCTGCTTCATCTCTATCTTTCACGCCGCTCAAACGAGCGACAATTCCTTTTTTGGCGATCCGCAATCCGTTGATCTCAAAGATGCGGGCGCCTGCCTCATCTTGAACCGGTCCATAATTGCCAAAGGCCATCGGATCATCCGTAAACGTCTTAATCCTAACTTCGCCTTTGACACCGACCGCACTGGTGACAATTCCGACACAAATGAGGTCTGAAACTTGGTGTTCGCCAGGGCCAGCCATCATAAACCATCCGCGAGAACGTTACTTAAGCTTTCGCTTCTTCTTCTGCGGGCGCTTCTTCAGCCGCAGCTTCTTCCTCAGCAGGCGCTTCAGCTTCTGCCGCAGCCGCTGCTTTGGCATCTTCTTCAGCTTGCTTCTGCGCATCCAAACGTTCTTGCGCTTTCACACCGGGCTTCGCTTTTTCCATGTTCTTGCCGTGCTTCCAATCGACCAACCCAGCACCACCTAAAAAGCGCGCCACGCGCTCAGTGGGTTGGGCGCCGACACCGAGCCAATGTTGAATACGGTCGGTATTCAACTTAAGGCGATTCTCATCGTCCTTGCCGAGCAACGGATTATAGGTGCCAAGCCGTTCGATATAGCGGCCATCGCGCGGGCTGCGCACATCGGCAACCACAACACGATAGAACGGCCGTTTTTTAGCACCACCTCTAGATAAGCGAATTTTAAGTCCCATTACTTCATTCCTTCAGTTTCAATTCACAAAAATTCAAATTACTTTTTCTTCACACCCGGAAAACCTGGCGGCAGTCCTGGCGGTAATCCTGAGCCCGGACCGCCGAGCCCCGGCAATCCACCCGGACCCAAATCGGGCATGCCGCCTTCAAGACCGGGCGGCAGTCCGCCACCCATGTCGCCGCCCATATCTCCCATATCGCCAAACAATCCTTTGGCGCCTTTCTTGCCGATCTTCTTCATCATGTCCGCCATCTGACGATGCATTTTAAGAAGCCGGTTAACCTCTTGCACGCTGACACCGGCGCCCTTCGCCACACGTTTTTTGCGTGACGCATTAAACAGTTTCGGGTTGTGTCTTTCCTTCGGTGTCATCGACGAAATGATCGCCGCTTGGTGAACCAACACCTTGTCATCCATATTGGCGCTATCGAGTTGCTTCTTCATTTTGCCAACACCGGGCAACATACCGAGCACACCGGACATGCCGCCGAGCTTGCGCATCTGCACCAATTGATCGCCGAGGTCTTCGAGATCGAAGGTCCCCTTCTTCATTTTCTTGGCGATCTTTTCGGCTTTCGCCTGATCGATTGTCTCCGCGGCTTTTTCAACCAGGCTGACAACGTCGCCCATATCGAGAATGCGGTTGGCAATGCGCTCGGCATGGAATTCTTCGAGCGCATCCATCTTTTCGCCAACACCGATCAGTTTGATCGGGCAACCGGTAACCGCGCGCATCGAAAGCGCCGCCCCGCCACGGCCATCGCCATCGACCCGCGTCAAGGCAATACCCGTCAGCGACAGGCGTTTGTTAAATTGATCGGCAACATTGACCGCGTCTTGGCCGGTCAGCGCGTCAGCCACCAAAATGACCTCATGCGGATTAACGGCGGCCGCGACGTCGGCCGCCTCTTGCATCATGTCTTCATCGACCGTGACCCGGCCGGCGGTGTCGAGAATTACCACATCGTAACCGCCAAGGCGTCCGGCTTCCGCCGCCCGCTTAGCAATCGCCACCGGCATCTGTCCTTGCACCACCGGCAAAGTGGAGACCTCAGCCTGCTCACCGAGCACCCGTAATTGCTCTTGGGCCGCCGGACGGCGCACATCGAGCGAGGCAAGGAGAACTTTCTTTTTGTCTTTTTCTTGAAGCCTTTTACCGAGCTTGGCGCTCGTGGTCGTCTTACCCGAGCCTTGCAAGCCCGCCATCATGATGATCGCGGGTGGCGTCACTTGCAGCATCAAGGCTGTTTGCTCAGGCGCCAGGCTGCCGCCCAACATCTCGACCAAATTGTCATGGACGATTTTGATGACCTGTTGGCCCGGACTAACCGATTGCAAAACCTCCGCGCCAATCGCGCGCTCTTTGACCTTGTCGACAAACTCTTTGACCACCGGCAAGGCAACGTCTGCCTCAAGCAAGGCGACGCGCACCTCGCGCATGGCAGCGGCGACATCGTCTTCGCTGAGCGCGCCACGCCGCGTCAGTTTGTTGAGAACACCATTAAGGCGTTCTGACAGGGTTTCGAACATCTTTGCTCTCGCATAGGGCCAAAGCGGCCAACAATTTCCAACCTCACAACGCAAAATGCGCCAGGGGGCGAAACCTCGCTACCTGGCGTTGACCCCCAGCCCTCTAGGGGTGGCGGCTTCACGACGCGTTAATCGGTCGGAATGGGCGTTTTCTATGGGAATTGGGGTTTTAAGTCAAGCGGTAGGCGCGATCCTGTCCGAGACTGTTGCACGGGCAAACTTCAAGCTACCGCCCTTCGAGACGCTCGCACGTGCTCGCTCCTCAGGACGACGTTCCCTTTATACGTTACACTGAGGAGGGCGCGTTTCGCGCCCGTCTCGAAGTGCCAAGCGTTCCGTGAAAACGCATTCAATCCCAAGTCTGAACCTCAATGATATTGCCCTCCGGATCGCGCAGATATTGGAAGCTCACCGAGCCTGCGCCCTCAACCTCAAGCGCCACCGCCTCGCCCACCGCAGACCCGCCGCGCGCGAATACTTCCGCCGCAATGGCCTCAACATCATCGACGGCAAAGGCAATGTGACCAAAGCCCGGCCGGTTCGGCACGCTTTCAGGACCCGCCACCTGATCGTCATATTGAAGAATCTCAAGCGTCGGCCCGTCTTCACCACAGCCCGGCAGGCGCAAATGCACTCCGCGCAGCCGCGCCTTCGACAGCCCGGTCGAACGATCCAATTCCGGCCCCGAAATATCCCGCTCCCCCGACAGCCGCTCGCAGCCGAAGACCTGTTCATAGAACGCAGCTAGCGCCCGCCAATCGCGGGCGATCAGATTGGTATGGGCGTAACGGATGGTCATGGGCAAAAATCTCATTAGAGATTTGATACGGTGTATTTCACATATTTTAGCAATATGCACCAAAATTGATATTTCTGACGAGACATTGTTTGCCGGCCGTTTGGCTCTATCAACATGTTTTAGAAATCAATAGAATACAGCACATGAATTCGACGATAATGCGCGAGGGCTACAAGTTGAAATACAATCAATCATTTCTTATCCCGCTTATTCCTAATCCGTTTTGTCATCTGACAGTGACAAAAGATGACCGTCTAATTCATAAACGATGGGGAAGTGTACTATTCGACCAGAACATACGAGAGTGCGTACCACAAGCTATTCCAAAAGGGATCTATGGCCTGCTAGGCGGGTACGGTGATGTTGTTCTAGGACAGAGCGGTTCTACATTCACATTTTCAAATGTGATTGGCGCGGCCTCGCTAGGACGGGCATTAACCAGACGAAAGATAAGCCCGGAGGAGCGTTCACTTCTTGAAAATGTTGAAAATGCGAGAAGACTTCTTTTGGGTTCACCAATAATCAGTGCGGTTGGTTTTTTTGTGTTTTGGCTCTTTGAAGGAACGCGAGACGGTAAGTTATCGGATGGTGTATTGCCTTGGATAGGCAACATCGGATTTGTAGTAGGATTCATATACCTAGCATTTTCGTTTTTTTGCGTTTTCTACTTTATCAAAACAAATGGTAAGTTGGCGACTTACAAACAATCTCTAAATCATTAGTAAAAATCATTAACCAGGTTGAAACAAATAAAAGGGTCGTAGCCCTTTATTAAATCCCCGGACCCCCGCCGCCTCTCAACCACCCGAAGGGCTACCATGGTTGAGAGGCGGAGGGGGCCCGGACATCGCGGAATAACAAGAGAGAAGAGTGCTGGGCGCCCATGGTTCGAGACGCGGATCACAGATCACTCCTCACCGTGGAGACTTTGGCACGGATCAGTATGAGCTGCCTGCCCTTCGAGACACTCGCTGACGCTCGTTCCTCAGGACGACGTTTCCTTTTACGTTACACTGAGGAGGGCGCGTTTTCGCGCCCGTCTCGAAGTGTCCAGCAACCCGTGCAAAAGTCTCCACCGTGACGTAGTTTTCTTTGCCAGTGTCATTCTGCGGCACCGGGTCGGGGTCGGCACAGGCCCGACAGCGGTATCCATGTAGCATTGCAAACTTCCGTGGACCCCGCTGTCAAGCAGCGGGGTGACAAGTGAGAAAGGAGTGTGTGACCCATGGTTCGAGACGCACTTGGAGCCTGTTGTCCCTCTATTTTATACCTCGCCTATTCGAGCATCTACCCTTCAACAAAATATTACTTCAGCTGCTGCCATAGATAGACATATTGCTGGGCAATGCGTTCGGCGATCTGCTTGAGATTGGCATTGGCGCTGTGACCGCCCTCGATATGTTCAAAGTAGAGCAGATCGTGACCTTGATCGATCATCTTGGCGGCCATTTTGCGGGCATGGCCGGGATGAACGCGGTCGTCTTTGGTTGAGGTGTAAAACAACGTCTTCGGATAATCGCCATTCTTCTTCACATTTTGATAGGGCGAATAGGCCGCGATCCATTCTCGTTCTTCAGGAATGTCCGGGTCGCCATATTCAGCCACCCAAGACGCACCGGCGAGCAGCTTGTGATAACGCAGCATATCGAGCAGCGGCACCTGACAGACGACGGCGTTGAAAAGCTCCGGCCTTTGCGTGAGCGCCACGCCGACCAACAGCCCTCCATTGGAGCCGCCTTGGATGCCCAAATGTTTGGGCGAGGTAATGCCGTGATCGATCAGGTCTTCGGCAATGGCATAGAAATCATCGTAAGCCTTTTGCCGGTTTTCATTGAGCGCCGCCTGATGCCAATTCGGCCCGAACTCACCGCCGCCACGAATATTGGCCAGCACATAGACACCTCCGCGCTCGAGCCACAATTTTCCTAACACGGACGAATAACGCGGCGTCATAGAAATCTGAAAACCGCCATAGCCATAAAGCAAAGTCGGCGCCTTGCCGTCATGGGCCAAGCCTTCTTTGTGAACGACAAAATAGGGCACCTTGACCCCATCCTTGCTTTCAACTTCGTGCTGATGAACAACTAAACCTGAAGCATCGAAACGCGCCGGCAGGCTTTTGAGGACGTCGACTTTTTTACCGCTGCGCCCAACCATATAAAGACTGTCCGGCGTCACCGGGTTTTCATAAAGGAACAATGCATTTGAGGATGAGCCGCTCACCGAGATTGTTTCAATGCCCCCATTATCTGGCAGGGGCACATCTTCAGCCTGCCATTGACCTCGACGGTAAGTGACCGCCTTCACCAACCCAGATACATTGTCGAGCAATTGCAGATAGACAGCATTGCTGGCGATATGAACTTCGCCACTATTGAGGAATGTTGTCGAGGTTGGCGCAAACACCGTTGCGATCTCAGGCAGTTTCTTGTCCTTGAGGAAGCGTTTAAGAGGAAATGACAGGACAGAGCCAGCAGGAAACGATTGCTCGGAACCTTCCACAGCCCAATCTTCTTCAAGCGAAAGTACCAGCTGTCCTTTAAAAGTTCCGTATACGGTTGCTTTCTGAGGGATGGGGAGTTTGATCAACTCCCCGCCGTAATCGAAATAAAAATCAGCTTCAAAAAAAGTCACGGCATTTTGGATCATGGCCACCGGTTTGCGCCCCAGATAAACCGTGATTGTTCCAGCACCGACATCAGTTTTGTCCGCTTCAAACAATATGGGTGCGTCTTCGAGCGGCGTGCCGCGTGCCCAGCGTTTGACAATGCGCGGATAACCGGAATCGGTGAGGCTGCCCTCGCCTAAATCTGTCGCCACTAATAAGGTATTTTTATCAAACCAAGTGACATCGGATTTTGCTTCTTCCAGTTTGAAACCGCCCTCAACGAACGCTTTTTTGCGCACATTGAACTCGCGATAAACCGAGGCATCTTTGCCGCCGCGCGACAATTGCATCATGCACAGGCCGCCACCGGACGCGTGACACTCTTCGCCCTTATAAACCCATCGCTCATCCTCCGCCTCGGCCAAGGCGTCGACATCAAGTAAGGTCTCCCATTCAGGATTGTCGGTGCGGTAAGATTTCAATTTTGCCCGCCGCCACAGGCCCCGTTTGTGCGTTTCGTCACGCCAAAAATTATAGGCCCATTTGCCATTCAGTTCGGCATAGGGAATCCGGTCCTTTGCCGTCACAAATTCCATCGTTAGGTCGTGAAAGACCTGGTAGTTGGCGTCCTTCTCGAGCACGCCAAGTGTCAGCGCATTTTGCGCCCGCACCCAATCGAGCGCTTTCTCACCTTCAACCTCTTCGAGCCAAAGATAAGGATCATCTTCCGCCATTGCCGCAGGTCCCCACAAAATGAATGCCAAGCAAGCCACAACTAGGCTGTTTACAATAGTGCTATATGATCGGATCGACATCACGCCTCCTCAGCGAAAACGGGTAATTGGCCCAAAACATGTACGTAAAAGACTAAAGATATTGGCGAACCCCGACAAGGATCCCTATTTATCCACAAGAAACGCTGGCTTGGTCATGATTTCAGCCGTATAAGGCGCGCCATATGAGCACAAAAACAGAGAACCCGACGCCAACAATGCCGTTCGTCAAAATGCCGTTTTTCAAAATGAATGGCCTTGGCAATGATTTTGTTGTCATCGACATGCGGCAGAACGCGCGCACCCTCGACCAAAAGAGTGTTCAGGCGTTGGCCGATCGCAAACTGGGTATCGGTTGCGATCAATTGATCGCCATTGAAGCCGCGAGCGGTAAGGCCGATGCCAACATGCGCATTTGGAATGCCGATGGCACAGAAGTTGAAGCCTGTGGCAATGCCGCCCGCTGTGTGGGACGCCTGTTGGCCGAAGAACTCGGGCGCGATGAAGTCCGCATTGACAGCCCCGGCGGGACGCTCATTGCTACCACCAAAGGCGGCTCTGACATTACTGTCGATATGGGCGTGCCAAAATTTGAATGGGACGAGATCCCGTTGCGCGCGCCGATGGATACGCGCCGCTTAGATCTGCAACTCAGCCCGATTGATGCGCAGGTGTTTCATGCGCCGGCAGCGGTTAATGTCGGCAACCCTCATTGTGTGTTTTTTGTCGACGATATCGCCGCCCATGACTTGGCCGCCTTCGGCCCGATCATCGAACATCACCGTCTGTTTCCCGAGCGGATCAATGTCGAACTTGCCCAAATTCTTGATCGCCACACGATCCGCATGCGGGTGTGGGAACGCGGCACTGGCATTACACGCGCATGCGGCACCGGCGCCTGCGCCACGGCAGTGAGCGCGGCTCGGCTTGGTCACACCAGCCGCAATGTCTCGGTCGAACTGGATGGTGGCGTGCTCGGAATTGAATGGCGCGAGAGCGACGATCATATTCTGATGACCGGCCCCACGGCCTTAAATTTCAGTGGCGAGCTTGGACCGGATGTCCTTGGTGAGGCCCCCTGATGAGCCGGAATACTAATCACAACAAGATCGATGTCGTCACCTTTGGCTGTCGTTTGAACGCCTATGAATCTGAAGTCATGGCAAGCCATGCCCACGATCAAGGACTTGAAAACACCGTCATCTTCAACACTTGTGCCGTCACCAATGAAGCCACCCGCCAAGCGCGCCAATCAATTAGACGTGTGCGGAGAGAGCGCCCCGACGCCCGCATCATCGTCACCGGATGCGCGGCCCAAATCGAACCCGAACGCTTTGGCGCTATGGATGATGTTGATCTCGTTATCGGCAATATTGAAAAGCTAGACGCCAAGAGTTTCGCGCCCGATTTCGGTTTGGATGCAGAAGAAAAGATTGTCGTCAATGACATCATGTCGGTCACCGAAACCGCTGAGCATCTCATCGATGGTTTCAGTGATCGGGTTCGTGCTTTCGTACAAATTCAAAACGGTTGCGACCATCGCTGCACGTTTTGCATCATCCCCTTTGGCCGCGGCAATTCCCGTAGCGTGCCCGCCGGCGAAATCGTTAGACAGATCCGTCATCTGGTTGAACGCGGCACCAAGGAAATTGTTCTAACCGGTGTTGATATCACTTCATACGGTGCTGACCTGCCCAGCCAACCCTCGCTCGGCGCGTTGGTCGAGCGCATCCTCACGCATGTGCCTAACTTGCCCCGCTTGCGCTTATCATCAATCGATTCAATCGAAGTGGACGACACCTTGTTTCACTTGCTGGTCGAAGAGGAACGCATGATGCCGCACCTCCATCTGTCGCTGCAATCAGGTGACAATCTCATTTTGAAGCGGATGAAACGTCGGCACACACGCGAAGATGCCATCGCCTTTTGTCAGCGCTTGCAAAATCAACGCCCAGAAATGGTATTTGGCGCTGATATCATTGCCGGGTTTCCCACTGAAACCGAAGAGATGTTTGATAACTCGCTCCGGCTTGTCGATGAATGCGGCCTGACTTTCTTGCATGTGTTTCCTTATTCAGCAAAAGAAGGGACGCCCGCCGCCCGCATCCCACAAGTACCCGGAAAAATCATCAAGCACCGCGCAGCGCGCTTGAGAGAAAAAGCAGAACAAACGACCGCTTATGTCTATGACGGCCTTGTCGGCACTGAGCAGTCAATTTTGATGGAAAAACCAAATCTCGGCCATACCAATGCCTTTGCTCCTGTGGAAATTGATCGCGCCGCCGAACCCGGCGCCATTATTCGCGCCCGCGTCACCGGCCATGATGGCAAAAAACTCGACGCCCAGGTCTTGTGAGCCAAATGAGTGATACCGATAAAGAAAGTCGCGTAAAGAAGTGGTTCAAGGGCCGACGTTCCGATCAAAATACAGCTTCTGAACTAGATACCGACAAAGTTGCTGCACCAGCGCCAGAGCAACCGACTGCCCCGCCTGCGGAAAGCGAAGACACAATTGAGCCAGCACCGGATAAGACGTCCTTTTTCACCCGGTTGAAATCCGGTCTATCACGCTCTTCATCAAAAATTTCAGATGGCGTTACCGGCATATTCACCAAAGCCAAGCTTGATGAGACGTCGATTGAAGAATTAGAGGATCTTCTGATTACCGCCGACCTGGGCGTCGAGACCGTGGCCAAAATCACCGCCAAACTATCTGCAGAGCGATTTGATAAAGCCATCACCGCTGATGAGGTTAAAAAGTTTGTTGCCGATGAAGTCGCTACCATTCTCGCGCCGTGCACCAAGCCGCTCACCATCGAAACGCACCACAAACCTCATGTTATTTTGATCGTCGGCGTCAATGGTTCGGGAAAAACCACCACCATCGGCAAGATGGCCCATTTGCTCTCGCAACAAGGCCACCGCGTGATGTTGGCTGCGGGTGACACCTTCCGTGCGGCCGCCATCGAACAATTGAAAATATGGGGTGAACGTGTCGGCGCACCGGTTGTTGCCAGTCAACCCGGCGCCGATGCGGCAGGCCTTGCCTTCGACGCGCTGAAACGCGCCAACCAAGAAGCCTATGATGTCTTACTCATCGATACAGCAGGGCGTTTACAGAACAAACGCGACCTGATGAATGAGCTGGAAAAAGTCAACCGTGTGTTAAAAAAACAGGACGACACGGCGCCACACTCTGTATTGCTGGTATTGGACGCGACGACCGGGCAAAATGCCATCAATCAAGTGTCTGTTTTTAAACAAGTGGCTGATGTGACCGGTCTTGTGATGACCAAACTCGACGGCACCGCCCGGGGCGGTATTCTGGTCGCTTTGGCGGCAAAGTTTGGCTTGCCCATCCATGCCATCGGTGTTGGGGAGGGGATTGATGACTTTCAGGCTTTTGACCCACAACAATTCGCTCAAGCCTTAGTCGGCATAAGCGAAACACCGGATTAACAAATAAAGACGGCGATTTTGTATTTAAGGATAGCGTTTCATGAACCCCAAACTTCGTACCGCCATTGATTTTGGACCTCTCATTGCTTTTGGGCTGGCTTTTTATTTGTCCGACCAAAATATGTTTATCGCAACTGCAGCAATTATGGCTGCGACATTGATCGTTTTACCCATCGGATATTCCATCGAACGCAAGCTCGCCCCCATGCCGCTTTTTACCGGTGTCATTGTCATGTTCTTTGGCGGGCTCACGCTTATTTTAAAAGACCCTTCCTTTGTGATGATGAAACCGACCATCGTTTACGGGTTTTTCGCCACCATTTTGCTCGGTGGATTGGTTCGTGACAAAAACTTCCTTGAAATGGTCATGGGCCAACAATTAGAGCTCCCCCATCATGCTTGGCGCACGCTGACCTTCCGTATGGTCGGCATGTTTATCTTCCTGGCTATCCTCAACGAGATTGTCCGCCACAACATGACCATGGATGCCTGGGTGAAATTTAAAATATTCGGTGCCACAGGGATATTTTTCGTCTTCAATCTAACGCAAGTTCCGTTCATCATGAAGCACATGCCGCAAGTAGAAGAAGATGAAACGGATAAAGGCGAATGACCCGTTTAAGCTCAATTGCCTAAAGCTTTTTCATACGCTCATAAAACGCCGTTGCGAGCGGCCCTTCAGGGTTTCCAAACGGCATAAAACTCTCCATTTCAGACACTTCGCGGTATTGATTGAGCGCCCAGTCAACTGACGGAAAAGCCAGCTCATTCCAGGGGATTTCGTCCCATTTCACCAGAGCAACCTCTTCACTTTCTGGGCCAATAGAGACGTCCGCATTATTCAAATTCGCAACATGCATGATCTGCACTTGCGAGATATGAGGAACGTTGTAAATCGCCAGCAATGCCGTGATCGTGATGTCCGCATTTGCTTCTTCTCGCGCCTCTCGCATGGCACCTTGTTCAAGTGTTTCCCGTTCTTCTAAAAACCCTGCCGGAATGGTCCAAAAACCCTTTCGAGGTTCTATTGCGCGCTTACACAGAAGAATCCGGTCTTGCCACTGACAGACGGATCCAACGACAATTTTTGGATTGATATAATGGACCCATCCGCATGTATCACAAACAAGACGTTCATGATCATCCCCGACCGGAACTTTCGTCGAAAAACTGAATTGCTCCGTAAGCGGGTCGTACGGTGTTTTGTCCGCCATGACCTTGCCTTTCCATAAAATGCGCTATTCTGATAATCTTTAGCCCAATTTATGACTCTAGACGGAGAAAATTCATCCTTATTCGTCAAAAAACAAGAATTGGGACCGCATACGAACAAAAAATGCGCCGAAATCGTCATTTTCTTAACTTGATTCATTGCATACTGAGTACTTCACGGTATCTTTACTAAGTCCGAATCAAAGTCACTCCACCAACCAAACCTAAGGACTATCTGAAATGGCAACATTTAATCTTCAGGACTCACCAGGTCATCTCCTACGGCGAGCCCAACAATATGCCTTTGACCTCTTCGCGAAAGAGATCGGGAACAGCAAGCTGACCCCTCGTCAGTTTACTGTACTACTGACGGTTCAACAAAACGCAGGCCTATCTCAAACAGACCTCGTTCGTAGAACCGGGATTGATCGTTCAACGCTCGCGGACATGATTAGCCGTCTTATCAAACGCGGTCTTTTGAGCCGAAATCGGACAAAAGCAGATGCCCGTGCAAACTCAGTAAAGATAACAGCCTCAGGTGCCAAAGAGCTTTCATCACACATGGCTAAAGTAAAAGCCGCTGAAAGCAAGATTATGGGACCCGTTTCATCAGCCAAAAGGAAAGATTTTATGGCCGCTCTGAAAGCAATTTCATCCGCTGCAGACAGATTAGAAGCTTCTGCAGCAAAACCTGCTAAGAAGAAAAAAGCTACCAAGAAGAAAGCTACTAAGAAAAAAGCCACTAAGAAAAAGGCTACTAAAAAGAAGGCCACTAAGAAAAAAGCCACTAAAAAGAAAGCCACTAAGAAAAAAGCTACCAAGAAGAAAGCTACTAAGAAAAAGGCTACTAAGAAAAAAGCCGTGAAGAAGAAGGCCACTAAGAAGAAAGCTACCAAGAAAAAAGCCACTAAAAAGAAGGCCACTAAGAAAAAGGCTACTAAAAAGAAAGCCACTAAGAAAAAAGCTACTAAGAAAAAGGCCGTGAAGAAGAAGGCCACTAAGAAAAAAGCAGCTAAGAAAAAACCTGCCAAGAAAAAGGCTGCTAAGAGGAAAACCGCTAAGAAAAAGAGATAGCGGTCTTTGATCGGACGTAGATTGGCCGGGGCATTCGCTCCGGCCTTTTTTTATGCTAACTGTTGGTTAGGGTTTGTTAGACGCGGATATCGAGGGTCGAGCCGGGCTTAAGAATGCGAGAGTGCTCTGCGGCGCGCGGCGCTTCACGCGCAAACTGGTCTCTTGTTTCGTCGGCACGCGCTTGCTTGGCGGCGGCTTCTGACGAGCGTTTCTGGTCAAGCCGTTCGGTGTGTTTGACGTCGATACGGTCTTTCGGTGCCGACCGCTCGCTCTTAGTTTCAGGCTTGGCCGCTTTTTCCACAGGCGCAGCTTGCGGGCGAACCTGTGGCTCACTTCTCTGGCGGGCAACCTGAGACGCATAAACTTGTGCGGCTATTTGCGATGAATTTGAAACGCTCGGCATAGAACCTTTAAAACGCAATAAAACTACTGAACTGACCGACTTTACCGGCGAGATCTCTTACAAAGCGTAAAATTTGGTGTTTAAGAGGAATTAACCCTGGGTCGTTGCAGCTTTGCTGGTGTTAGCTTCAAGATCTGCCACTCTTTTTTGCGCGTGACGGTAAGATCTGAGGCTCACCAGGACAAAACCGGCCAAGATAACAACCGACAAAACATAAGCCGGCCAGATATAGCCACCATAGCCATCCATTGAAAAGAATTCAGCCATAAGATTTAACCTGCTCCCCGACGCGAACCTGGGCCATGTGCAAGCTCCGCATGCGCCGATTAAGGATCTCCGTGCGCGTCCTCAGAAGCACAAGGGTTGCAAAGAACATCACATATCCAGCCATCATGATCAAAAGCGGCCATAAAAAACTAGGATCGATGCTCGGCCCGTCAAGTTTCGCCAGGCTTGCTGGTTGGTGCAACGTGTTCCACCATTCCACCGAAAACTTGATAATCGGAATATTGATGACCCCGACGATGGCCAATATTGCGGCTGCACGGGCTGCACGTGTCGGCTCATCAATCGCCTCCCAAAGCGCGATATAACCAATATACAAAAACAGCTGAACGAGAGCCGAAGTAAGCCGTGCATCCCAAACCCACCACGTCCCCCACATGGGCTGCCCCCATAGAGCCCCGGTTGCCAGCATCAGAACGGCAAAACACGCACCGATCGGTGCTGCCGCTTTGGCGGCCATATCGGCAACCGGATGTTTCCACGCCAAGCCGACGATGCTCGCCACAGCCATGAACGCGTAAACAAATGTTGTCATCAAAGCCGCCGGGACGTGAACAAACATGATCCGTACGGTTTCGCTTTGCTGATAATCTTTCGGCGCGACAAACAAAGCGAGATAGAGGCCTAACACCAGCAGAAAACCCGCAACACCTGAAAAATAGGGCAACAAGCGCCCGCTTAAGTCCATGAAACGTTTTGGATTGGCGTGAATAAGCATCGGCACTTTCTAAACTGCCCCTAATGTCATCGCAAGGACAACATGGGGCTCACATTGTTACGTCATATTTAGTTTCAGAGCGCCGGCCGCAGCGATCGGTGCCACCACAATGGCAATCAACGTCGTTGCCAGCAGAAGCGCCATACTTGAATTCCACATCGAACCTTCGGCAATAGAACCCACACCGAAAATCAAAATGGGTACGCACAAGGGCAGTGACAACAGAGAAAGCAGAAGCCCACCCCGCCTCAATCCCATGGTCAGAGCTGCCGCAATCGAACCAATGAGACTAAGACCCGGCGTCCCGATTACCAACGCCAAGATGAGCGCCCCAAATGACGGCCCTGGCAAATTTAAAAGCAGGCCCAAAATGGGCGCAACCGCAATCAATGGCAAAGCCGTCGTCAACCAAAAAGCCACGACTTTTGCCAACACCAAAACCGGAAGCGGCAGTGGTAATAGAAAGAAGAGCTCCATCGAGCCGTCTTCAAAGTCGGCTTGAAACAACCGGTCGAGCGACAACAATGAGGCCAGCAAAACACCCACCCAAATCATTCCGCTGGCAATAACAGAAAGGACTTCCGGCTGCGGACCAACCCCTAATGGCACCAAGCTCACAACAATGATAAAAAACACCGCGGCGAGGAAACCGCTGCCGCCAATACGCGCGGATAAAACCATATCACGCGCGATCATGCTTTTAACAATTGGAAGTAAGCCCGGTTGAGATTGCGTGTTTAAAGAGCTCATGCGATCTCCATCAGAAACTCTCCGTGCGGAGATGAAAGATGCATGGTTTTCAACGCGTCAATCTTTAGGTCAACATGGCTTGAGGCGAGTAACAAGCCTCCTTGTTGGATGTGTTCCGCAATCAAAGTTTCAACCAGCGTCACACCATCTTGGTCCAAGCTCGTCGTTGGCTCATCCAGCAACCAAAGTGGCCGGTCGACCAATAGTAGGCGCGCCATGGAAAGACGCCGCCTCTGCCCGGCAGATAAAAACTGCCCTGGCACATCGCGCAAATGATCGAGCGATAAACGTTCCAACACGGCTGGCACTTGTGCTCCGGCGCCATATAGCTGCGCCCAGAAATTCAAATTCTCAAACACCGTTAGAACGGGCTTCAACGCATCGGCGTGGCCAACATAATGAAGAACATTGCCCTCAGCTGGATCAAATGCGTGACCCGCACCCGCCTCTTCGCGCCATTCTATGGATCCTGATTGATAATCGACAAATCCGGCCAGCACCCGTAGCAGCGTCGACTTCCCAACGCCGTTCGGTCCGCGCACCAAAACGGGTTCTCCTAGTTTGAGTTCAAAACTCAAATCTTCAAG
>JAJFIN010000254.1 GCA_021774955.1 Alphaproteobacteria bacterium
CTAATGATTTCAATTTCTTCCTGCTCTTGCTGAGCAAGATCCAATCGACCTGCCTCTTCGTAAGTCTGAAACGATTCTTTTCGTTGTTTGACCATCTTTTGAAGGACTTGAAGAATTGCATCATCGTCAATGCCTTCGCACCGATCTTCAGCCCGAGCCGCAATATCTCGGTCTTTGATCGCCGCTAAGATCAAACGAAGCGTGGAAACACGTCTTTTGTCACGCGCCTTCATAGCTTCTTTCAGATTCGAGCTCAGTTGCTCTCGCATTGAATCACCTCGTCGTTAAGGGGCGTCACTTTAGTCTATGAAGTCCTAGGTCGCAAACTCTTTATATCTCATAACATATTGATTTTATTGATGTATTTTAATTTTTTCCATGTCTTGACGGGCCTTAACCTTTTGACTAATGTCCCGGCCGTTTAACCACATGTCAGGTCCGAACAAGCCGTCTGGCGCTCGATAGCGCCACAGGAGTTCCACATGCCCGAACCCCATATGCCTGTCGCGAACAGCGTAATACCTGTTCCGGGAGTCGCTTCATGACGGCAGCGACAGGACTTTTGGTTCTCGCAGATGGCACAATTCTCAAAGGAATCGGTATTGGTGCGACCGGCAACGCTGTCGGCGAAGTCTGCTTTAATACCGCGATGACCGGCTATCAGGAAATTCTTACCGATCCCTCTTATGCAGGTCAGATCATCACATTCACATTCCCGCATATTGGTAATGTAGGAACGAATTCGGAAGATTTCGAGACCGCCCGCTCAGCGGTACGAGGCACTATCCTCAGAGCCGACATAACCAATCCCGCCAATTACCGCGCCAAAAGCCATCTGAATGACTGGCTGAACGAGCAGCAAATCATCGGACTAGGCGGGATCGATACCCGCGCCCTGACCCGCCTCATTCGTGAATCAGGCATGCCCAATGGAATTATCGCGCATGATCCGAATGGAGACTTCGATGTCGCAAGCTTGAAAGCCCAAGCCGCAGAATGGCCAGGTCTTGAAGGTATGGACCTGGCGATCGAAGTGACTTGCGCCGAACCCTATCGCTGGGATGAAACCCGGTGGATCAGAGGTCAAGGTTTTGGCAAGCAAACCTCACCCAATTATAAAGTCATTGCCATCGACTACGGTGTCAAACGCAACATCTTAAGATGCCTGGCCAACACTGGGTGCGATGTGACCATCGTTCCCGCGACGATGCCAGCGGACAAAATTCTCGCCATGGAGCCCGATGGTATCTTCTTGGCCAACGGCCCCGGCGACCCAGCCGCAACTGGCGAATACGCGGTTCCGATCATTCAAGATTTGATCCGTAGCGGCAAACCCATCTTTGGCATTTGTCTCGGCCACCAAATGCTGGCACTCGCGCTCGGCGCCAAAACCAAAAAAATGCACCAAGGTCATCACGGCGCTAACCACCCTGTTAAAGATCTGACGACGGACAAAGTTGAAATCACTTCTATGAATCACGGTTTCACCGTCGACCGCGATACGCTGCCGAGCGGCGTCATCGAAACTCATTTATCACTGTTTGACGGAACCAATTGCGGGCTCCGTGTTGAAGGTAAGCCGATCTTCTCGGTCCAACATCACCCCGAAGCCTCACCCGGTCCGCAGGACAGTTATTATTTATTCGAGCGCTTTGTCGCTCAGATCGAAGGAAGTGTGGCAGAACATGCCTAAGCGCACCGATATAAAAAGTATCTTGATCATCGGTGCTGGGCCCATCGTTATCGGCCAAGCTTGTGAGTTTGATTATTCTGGAGCGCAGGCCTGCAAAGCATTGCGCGAAGAAGGCTACCGGATCATCTAGGTCAATTCTAACCCGGCGACGATCATGACCGATCCTGACATGGCCGATGCAACTTACATCGAACCGATCACGCCAGAATTCGTCACCAAGATTATTGAAAAAGAACGCCCCGACGCTTTGTTGCCAACCATGGGTGGACAGACCGCCCTCAATACTGCGCTTGCACTCGCCGACCAAGGCGTGCTCGAAAAATACAATGTCGAAATGATCGGCGCCAAACAAGAGGCCATCGCCAAGGCCGAAGACCGCGAACTCTTTCGCACCGCGATGGATAAGATCGGCTTAGAGAGCCCACGTTCAATTTCCGTTCAAAGCTGGGAAGCCGCACAAGTCGCCGTTGAACAAATCGGCCTGCCGGCGATCATCCGCCCGTCATTTACGATGGGGGGGCTCGGAGGTGGCATTGCCTACAACAAAGAACAATTCCGAACCATTGTTGAAGGTGGGTTAGACGCTTCTCCGACGACGGAAGTGTTGATCGAAGAATCTGTCCTCGGTTGGAAAGAATATGAGATGGAAGTTGTGCGCGACAAAGCGGACAATTGCATCATCATTTGTTCGATTGAAAACATCGACCCTATGGGTGTCCATACCGGTGATTCAATCACCGTCGCCCCCGCATTGACCCTAACCGACAAAGAATTTCAGGTGATGCGCAACGCATCGATTGCTGTGCTGCGCGAGATCGGTGTCGATACTGGCGGCTCGAATGTTCAGTTTGCCGTCAATCCAAAAGACGGTCGTCTGGTCATCATTGAAATGAACCCACGCGTATCTCGGTCATCCGCCCTGGCCTCAAAGGCGACCGGCTTTCCGATTGCCAAGGTCGCCGCTAAACTGGCTGTCGGATATACGCTTGATGAATTGGACAACGATATCACCGGCGCGACCCCGGCCTCGTTCGAACCGACCATTGACTATGTCGTCACAAAAATTCCGCGCTTCGCCTTTGAAAAATTCCCCGGTGCACAACCGATCCTGACCACCTCGATGAAATCCGTCGGCGAAGCCATGGCCATTGGTCGCACATTCCCAGAAAGCTTACAGAAAGCTCTACGCTCGCTTGAGACCGGTCTCACCGGCCTCAATGACATTGATGTCCTAAAGGATGGTGGCGAAGACGAACTCGAAGAAATTCGGGCTGCTTTGGGTAAACCAGAGCCTGACCGTCTCCTGGTCATTGCGCAGGCCTTGAGAATCGGAATGAGCATCCAGGATATCCATGACATTTGCGCTTACGAACCATGGTTCCTCGAGCAAATCAAATTGATCGTCGATACCGAAGAACGCGTCAAAGTCGAAAATCTGCCTACAGACAGATCTTCCTTTCGCCATATTAAAGCCATGGGTTTTTCCGACGCGCGGCTCGGTGAACTCACTGGCCAGGAAGAACAAGAAGTTACCGCGGCTCGCCATGCGCTAAAAGTCCATCCGGTTTACAAACGGGTCGACACTTGTGCTGCAGAGTTTGCCGCCCGCACACCTTATATGTATTCAACTTACGAAACCGCATTCTTTGACGACGAACCCGATTGTGAGGCTCAACCAACCGAGCGCAAGAAAGCCGTCATCCTTGGCGGTGGTCCTAATCGCATTGGCCAAGGGATCGAGTTTGATTATTGCTGTTGTCATGCGGCCTTTGCTTTGAGCGAGGCAGGTCTTGAAAGCATCATGGTCAACTGCAATCCCGAAACAGTCTCGACCGATTACGACACATCCGACCGGCTTTACTTTGAGCCCCTCACCGCTGAAGATGTGTTGGAAATCCTAAGAGTAGAAAAGCAGAAGGGCACACTCGCCGGCGTGGTCGTCCAGCTTGGTGGTCAAACACCACTGAAGCTAGCGCACGCATTAGAGCAAGCCGGTATTCCCATCCTCGGCACATCGCCCGACGCCATCGACCTGGCTGAAGATCGCGAACGATTCCAAAAGGTCTTGGTTGAATTGGATTTAAAACAACCGAGAAATGCTCTCGCCTATTCTGAGGAACAAGCGGTCAAGGCCGCCCACGAAGTTGGCTTTCCCGTCGTCATCCGGCCTTCCTATGTGCTGGGCGGACGCGCCATGGAGATCGTGCGCGACGATGATGCCCTTAATCGCTATATCCGCGAAGCGGTAAGTGTATCCGGTAAAAGCCCGGTTCTCATCGACAGCTATTTGCAGGATGCCATTGAAGTTGACGTTGACTGTCTTTGCGATGGCGAAGGCGTGTTCATTGCCGGCATCATGGAGCACATCGAGGAAGCCGGTGTGCATTCTGGCGACAGCGCATGTTCGCTCCCTCCTCATTCACTCAGTCAACAGATGATCGACGAGCTTAGTAGGCAAACACGCATACTGGCACTGAAACTTAATGTCGTTGGTCTCATGAATGTACAATACGCCATCAAGGGCGATGTCATCTATGTGCTCGAGGTCAATCCAAGAGCCAGTCGTACGGTTCCCTTCGTCGCCAAAACCATCGGCATGCCAGTTGCAAAGATCGCAACGCGTTTGATGGCCGGTGAAAAATTGCGCGACTTCAACCTCAAAGAACGCACGCTTGATTATGTCGCGGTTAAAGAGGCAGTGTTTCCTTTTGCTCGTTTCCCCGGTGTCGATACGGTCTTAGGTCCCGAAATGCGTTCGACCGGTGAAGTCATGGGCCTGGCGAAACGATTTGAATCCGCCTTTGCCAAAAGTCAGCTCGGCGGCGGCACAACAA
>JAJFIN010000255.1 GCA_021774955.1 Alphaproteobacteria bacterium
TTTGAATAGATCCTGATCGCGCAGTCGCTGGACAAAATCGACGACTTGTTTTGACAGAGCGGCGTCGATATCCGGAAGTTTTGCGCGCACGACTTCGAGCTCGCGCTCAGCGTCGGGGTAATCGATCCAATGATAAAGACAACGGCGCTTAAGTGCGTCGTGAATTTCGCGTGTCCGGTTTGAGGTAATGATGATGATTGGAGGGGCCGCGGCACGGAACGGTCCAAGCTCTGGCACGGTGACTTGATAATCAGCGAGCATTTCAAGCAGGAAGGCTTCGAATGGTTCATCGGCGCGGTCAAGCTCATCAATCAACAGAACCGGCGGACCGTTTTCATCGGGCTCTAGCGCTTGAAGCAGTGGGCGTTTAATCAAAAACTTTTCACTAAAGATGTTGGCGGCAATGGATTCGCGATCCTTGATGCCTTGCGCTTCAGCCAAGCGGATCTCGATCATCTGGGCCGGGTAATTCCACTCGTAAACCGCGGTCGATGTATCGAGCCCTTCATAGCATTGTAATCGGATCAAACGCCGCCCCAGCGTTTGGCTTAAGACATTGGCGATTTCGGTTTTACCGACGCCGGCCTCGCCTTCAAGAAAGAGCGGCCGTTCCATCTTTAGCGCCAGATAAAGCACCGTCGCGAGTGCACGCTCAGCGATGTAACCACCGTTCTTGAGCAGGGCTTCGGTAGCGTCGATAGAGGAGGGCAGTTTTTTCATTAACTTGTTTTCTGGAACAACCAAACCTCCCGCTCCCCCCTTTCCCAACCACTCCTAGGGTACCCTTGTCGGGTGGTTGGGAAAGGGGGGAGCGGGAGGCTTGGCGGTCAACTCAAAATGTCGATGGCACGCCGCGCCATGACGCCAACCAGATGGGCGCGGTATTCGGCGCTGGCATGAAGATCGGAATTCATGTCGCTCGCAGGAACGGTCAGGCTCGAGATTGCATCGGCGGAAAGTTTTGAATTCAATGCCGTTTCAGCTTCACTCCAGCGGAAGACACAAGGCGCAGCGCCGGTTACGGCTACCTTCACACCATTCCCATGTTGGGCAATGAATACGCCAACAACGGCATAGCGGGATGCCGGGTTTGGAAATTTCATATAGCCTGATTTTTCCGGCTTGGGAAAACGAACGGCGGTGATAATCTCATCATCGCCTAAAGCGGTTTCGAACATGCCGGTGAAGAAATCATCAGCGCTGATCTCGCGCGTATCGGTGATAATTGTCGCACCAAGGCCAAGACAAGCAGCGGGATAGTCTGAAGCCGGATCATTATTGGCGATGGAACCGCCAAGTGTCCCCATATGGCGGACATGAGGGTCGCCGATCTCACCAGCCAGAGCTGCAAGACCAGGAATGGCGCTTTTGATTTCTGCAGAGCTTGCGACGTCGGCATGTTTGACACCGGCGCCAATTGTCACATGGCCGCTCTCGACGCTGATATTTTGAAGCTCACTCAGATTGCCAATGTCTATGAGATGAGACGGGCTCGCTAAACGTTGTTTCATCGTCGGCAGGATGGTCTGACCACCGGCCAGTAATTTTGGATCATCGCCGGAGCCAAGTTTGGTTTTGGCGTCGCCCAATGTGTCGGCTCGTTGATAGGTAAATTCGTACATGGCTTAGCTCCCCATCTCTTGTGAGGCGGCGTGGATGGCTTTGACAATATTGTGGTAGCCGGTGCACCGACAGATATTGCCTTCGAGTTCAGCGCGGATGGTTTTTTCATCAAGGTTGGGAATGCGCCGGATCATGTCCACTGCCGACATGATCATGCCCGGTGTGCAGAAGCCACATTGTAGTCCGTGGTTTTCTTGGAACGCGGCTTGAACCGGATGAAGCTCACCATTTGTTGCGAGCCCTTCGATGGTCGTGACGTCGGTGCCTTCGGCTTGCTCGGCCAGCATGGTGCATGATTTTACCGCGCAGCCATTAACATGAATAACGCAGGCGCCGCATTGGCTGGTGTCACAACCAACATGGGTGCCGGTCAAATCCAGCGCTTCGCGTAAATAGTGAACCAATAAGGTGCGGCTTTCGACATCCGCTGAAACGGGCTTACCATTCACCGTCATCGAAACCTTAGGCATGAATCTTTCTCCCTGAAGATCGTACAAGCTAATTCTAGTGTGCGATTGCGTTGCCCCAAAAAGCAAGAGGCTGGTTGGCTTTTTTTGCTGTTATGTGAGGGTCACTATAAGGCCTACCAATAATATGAAGCCAGCTATGAGCAAGATTGTCCAGAGGGAACCGGGCAGGCCCTCTTCTTTGACTGGTGATACCGGAGTAGGGGCTTCTTCGGGTTCGCCGCCAAGTCGAGTTGAAAAGGTTGAGAAAAATTCGTCGGCCATTTTTTTGGCGGTCGCGTCGATGAACCTTTGACCGATCTGGGCGAGCTTACCGCCGACGGTGGCGTCAACAGTATAAGAAAGAAGAGTGCCATCGCCATTTGGTGTGAGATTGACCTGGGCACCACCTTTAGCAAAACCTGCAGCCCCGCCTTGGCCCTCACCAGAGATCCGATAAGAATGTGGAGGGTTGAGATCGCTGAGGGTTACTTTGCCGGTAAACTTGGCGCTGACCGGGCCGACTTTCACTTTAGCGACTGCATTGAATTGCGAATCACCGATTTTTTCCATGGTTTCACAACCAGGTATGCAAGCGCCGAGAATGTCAGCGTTGTTCAATGCCTGCCAAACATCTTCCTGGGCTGCAGGGATTTGATATTCGCCTTTAAGTTCCATGGTTTTGGGGTCTCTTTCGTCTAGAGTATTTCACGGTAAAAAATGTGATTTAGTATTGCGGGAGGTAAAAGTGGATTATGGAGATTGGCCCGGCAAATGTCGATGTGGTGTGGCTCACGCTAAGCTGGAATTATTATAATGAAGCGAGAGACTTAGAAAACTAAAGTTGTATATCCTACACTCAAAACGTGCTGTATTTGTCATAACCCAATGTTTGCGCGGAAAAATTACCTTTTGTTAACCATTTTCTCTTGGGTTGCGGAATTTTACGGCCTATCATCTCTGATGTTGGGGCGCGAATGAACTGCTTAAAGTTTTGACGCGTTGGGTCTGTTACTGGGTATGTTACTTGAAGCATCTCAAAACGACGGGGCTGTGTGACTTGGGATGGAAAACAGTGTAGCGGCTTCGGACGAAGCAGTTGAAGACGTCCATGAAATAACCGGTGTCGTAAAGTGGTTCGATTCTGTGAAGGGTTACGGATTTGTCGTTCCTGACAATGGGGCGATGGATGGTGATGTCCTTTTGCATCTGACTTGCTTGCGACAAGCCGGGCATGAACTTG
>JAJFIN010000256.1 GCA_021774955.1 Alphaproteobacteria bacterium
TTTTTGCCGCCCAATTACTGACCACCCATCCGCCGTGAACCGTCTCTAGCGTGTAGCCATAAAATATCGTCGCTTCACCCCAGCCGGAATGTTGACCATCAGAAACTTCTATTAGTATCGGTTCGAAATAAGGAACAGACCCACTGGAAACGTTGTAAGCCTCGCTCAATTCAGTCTTCAGTCGAGAGATATTGATCTGGCGGATAACCATTTGACTGCCTCAAATTTGTTTTAGTTGTGTAGCCAAATGAATCTGCGAAACCCAACATTGAAGTTGAATTGTGACCGCCAGTTTCGTCTCTTGTTGTGCCTAGAATAACTTTGCATTATGTTTATTGTCAACAATTGTCAATTTTATATCATTAGATCCGACAGAAATGGGAAGTTGATAAATGAAGAAAATCACGAGACCAACCATCTGATCTATAAGCTTTTTGGATTGAAAAACTTGATAAAGTATTCTTTTTCAGCAATCTGTGTTGCCGTGCTCGCTGCACTTTGCGGTAGTGTAACAGCCTTGCTTCAGACAGCCAGACTAAACGGCGGGGCAAGTGTCGATATTATTAGCGAGTGGTATTACATTCATGATACCGGTTCTGCTGATGCGACACCGCAAACACGCGCACGCTTTGCAAGAACGGCAATATTGGCTGTTGTCTCGTCAGAAGCGATCTATTTTTTTTCAAAAACTGACGCTGCCGGACGGCCTCTAGATCCAAAGTGCAGTTATGAAATTGTGGGTTCAATGCCTCATGCTCTGTGGTGGTCTATCACTGCATATGACGGTGATAAAATGTTCATCCCCAATGCTCTCAGACGATCTTCAATACACAGCCAAAATGTCGTGTGCCGTGCACAGAATTATTTCTCAATCCATCTTTCACCAAATGAGAAAGAAGAGAACTGGTTACCAGCGACTGATGCTAGAGACCTTGAAGTCATGATACGTATTTACCATCCCTCACCACAGTTTCGCGCGGATCCACGATCGGCCGAACTTCCTCGTATTCAACGGGTGAGCTGTTGATGCGCAAGCTTTACACGATAGGTGTCTTCACTGTGATTATCGTTGGCTTTTTTTGGGCCGGATGGAGAGGCACTGTGGGTTATATCCCAATTTATCTAATGTCGGACCTTGAGAAACGGTTTGCGCGCAGTGCCGGTGGTGAGAATGTGATGCGACACATTCGAACCTTTGGGCCACAGCGCAGCAAGGTCCCACGCGCCAACCCAGATTCTATCGTGAGTTACTGTGTGTTCGACCTTAGTGAAGGGCCGGTTCGCGTTAAGGGTAACTTCTGGCCTGTTTATTCATCGGTTGCACTATATGCACACAACACGGACAATTTCTTTGTCCTCAACAACCTACAAGCCAAGAATGGTGCGTTTGATTTGACTATTATTGGTGACGCAAATCAAAGCATTCCCGACGGGGGTCTGAAAATCGTGTCTCCGTCGAACAGAGGCCTTGTTCTTATCCGTCGATTTGTACCAAGCAAAGACATGCTAGAGGCTGTTCATGAGAATGAAAACACAACTACATGTGAACCTGCATAGCCACTCGCGTCCAGCCCCACCATAGCCATTCCAGTCTGAGCACCATGAAAACTGCGATTACAGAATCAGGTAATTGCTTATTGTTGACAATAGACAATTATGATTTTAGAGTTGAAAATCTACGAACACTGCGCAGTGACGATGTGGGACCAAGCGCCACAATACTGTGGCAGTTCTTCCAAGATTTAGGCATTTATCTAGTCGAAGTTGAGCATCACCCACACCGACTATTTCGGGAACAGAGTGAAAAACTATGGGAACCGTCCTAACTGAACCCGTCTCTTCAAAACTTGCTTGGAAAGCTTCTGATTATGAAGATCGTGATGACTGGATAGATTGTCTTTCTAGAGATGAAATCTGCGAACTAGAATGTGCGGCGCGGGCACTGCCGGACAATGACGGGGAGTGGATCAACCACTCGTTAGACGACATAACAGCTCCTAATCTTCTAGCGCGGCTCGACTCAGTGGTACAGGAACTCGAATTTGGTCGTGGCTTCTCTCTTGTCGGGGGCATTGATGTTGATGAGTATGATGTCCCGATGCTCCGGCGTATCTATTGGATACTCGGCATATGCCTTGGGCAATCGATTCCGCAAAATGCCGCTGGAGAGCTCATGACCAGCATCACGGATCTCGGTCAGTCCTACACCAACGATGTTGATGCGCGTGGTTACTTGAGTAGCGATGGCCTTCGGTTTCACTCCGATGGAGGGGATGTGGTGGCGTTGTTCTGCATTCGTCAAGCACCGAATGGAGGAGAGAACTCTGTGGTCAGTATGATGACCATCTACAATGAAATATTACGCACGCGCCCTGAATATTTGGAGATATTCTATCGCGGTTTTCCTCACTACATAAGGCGAGAAAATGGGAATGCTGTATTTGGTGATGCGGCTCTCGGCAAGATCAGCGCGATTAGATATCCAATTTTTTCATATTACCGTAACCAACTATCGGGCGGGCTCAATCTAAAAACAATTGAAGGTGCCGAAAAAGCTGGTGGTTATGCTTTTAGCACAGAAGAACGTGACGCTCTTTGCTTTATCGAACAGACTGCCGAACGAGAGGACCTTCAGTTGAGTTTCTATATGCAACCAGGTGATATTGTGTTGCTCCACAATCTCATGGTATTGCACAAACGAAGTCAATTTAGGGACGACGCTGACCCAAACAAGAAAAGGATGTTGTTACGGTTTTGGCTCAATCTACCCAATGGCCGCCCACTAGAGCCCTTCATTGACCAATATCTACGCGGAGGATTTCAAGGTGTCACGCCAATCGTACGGTCGACATCTACGTTTGCATGATGCACCGTTTGAGCAGTACGCGTATGATCCGGGTGGAGTGATTGACCGGATGCGGTTTTTTTCTCACCATCATGTGTTCCTTTTCAATACTTTGAATTGCAATTTAATGACCGCATGGGAATAATTATTGATTTTCTATAATTTTCGTCGGTAATCGAAGTGCAGATCTCTCGGAAAATGGGCCGACTCGAATGGAGTGGAAGGGGTCTCTCCACTATGCCTTCGAAGTCGGCCCTTTCGCATGATGGCGCACACCTCTTTTAAGTTAAGGTTCGTGCACACCATGCAGTCCCCCGTCGATTAAAGTGCCCTTACATGTTGGAGAAACGTTTCGGATTCACTTTCTAGATTGCTGGCTTGTTCGGCCAGTTCCTGGGCCGTCGCGAGAACCTGCGTTATCATGCTGTTAGTTTCGGTAACTACCTCACCAACGCCCCGCAAATTCTCACTCACGTCGAGAGCGCCTTTAGCGCCATCCTGAACGTTTTTGTCTATTTCCAACGAGGACGATTTCTGCTGTTCTACTGCCACCGCAATATCAGATGCCATTGCACGTAGATGCTCTATCGTTTTGGCAATGTCTTCGATGCATTGGACGCCGGTGTCTGAATTAGCCTGAATGCCGGTCACCTGGGTGGCAATTTCATCGATCGCCTGTGTGGTCTGGGTTGCCAGTGCCTTGACCTCGGATGCCACAACAGCAAATCCTTTTCCGGCATCGCCAGCCCGCGCCGCCTCGATGGTTGCATTTAACGCCAGCAGGTTCGTTTTTGCTGCAATATCTGTTATCAATTCGACGACGCCGCCGATCGTTTGAGCGGCTTCAGCAAGGTCACCGAACTGGTTCATTGCCTCTTTCGATTTGTCCGCCGCTTCGCCGGCGACTTTTGCTGTTTCTTCCACCCGCTCAGAGATTTCAGAGATAGTTGCTGTCATTTCCGTAGTCGCTGATGCGATCATTTGAAGATTGGCTGATGATTGTTCGCTCGCCGCAGCTGCGGTTGAGGCCTTTTCGGCGCCCAATGCTGACGTCTTTTGCACCGCTCCTGACGCGGTTTCCAATTCATTAGCTGCAGCAGCAACAATTTCTACAGCACTATTCACGCGACCTTCGAAATTATCAATCAAGGCCACGTTTTCGGTCACAACATCCCAGGTAATCATCGGCCCCAGATATTCACCATTTTTGTCTCGTATTGCCACAGCGTTCAAATCAAGTACTTCGGTGCCGATCGACATCTGTGCGTGGTGCGGTAGGTTCACGGGGTCGCTCAAAATGTCACGAACCTGTTGCGGATTCTTGTGAAAGATGTCGATGCAGGTTCCTATCAAGTCGCTAATTTGTATGGGGATAAATTCACTTAACTGCCCCAAAGAATCGAGAGATGTTTGATTGGCGTAATCGATCTCAAAGGTCTCTAGACTCGCAGCCATTACATTGACCGGCATCTGGTCGACCATGTTCAACAGCTTTTCCACCTGTTGTTCCGCCGCAACTTGCTCAGTCACTACTTGCCAGGTCAGCATCGCAGCATAATAATCGCCCGACTTATTTATCAGCGCAGAAACAGTTAAATCCAATAATTCATCTCCCAGTGTGATCCGCACCTTGTGAGGGAGGTTTGATGGATCGGCCAGAAGCTGTCTCTGATGATCTGGATTTTTATGAAATACGTCGATGCTCGTGCCAATCAATGCGCCCGCTTGTATACCAATGAGGTCTTCCAAAGAGCGGATTGCCTCAAGAGTCGCCTTATTGGCATAATCGATCCTGAAATCCTTGACGTCGCAGGTCATCACATTAACTGGCAGATCATCCACCATGGAACGAAAATGATTCCAATCGTCGTTTGCAGG
>JAJFIN010000257.1 GCA_021774955.1 Alphaproteobacteria bacterium
AACGGACATAGTTCGCAAGACAGTTCGTTCGTACAAAGATCTTCCTCTCACTCTCTATCACATCCAATGGAAGTTTCGCGACGAGATTAGGCCACGCTTTGGCGTCATGCGCGGACGCGAGTTTCTGATGAAGGATGCTTATTCCTTTGACATTGATGTTGAGGCCAGTCGCGTTGCCTATAACAAAATGTTTATCTCCTATCTGAGAACCTTTGATCGCATGGGCGTAAAAGCTATTCCGATGGCTGCTGATCCAGGGCCTATTGGTGGTGACATGAGCCATGAATTTATCATCCTGGCAGAGACCGGCGAGAGCCAGGTCTATTGCCATCGTGATCTTGTTGAAATGGATGCACCTTCTGAAGACCTTGAATACGATGCCGATCTTCAGCCGTTGATAGATCAACGCACGTCGCTTTATGCCGCAACCGACGAAAAACATGATGCAAACAAGTTCGAAGCAGATGTTCCGGAAGATAAACGACTTTCGGCACGCGGCGTTGAAGTTGGTCACATCTTCCACTTTGGCACCAAATATTCTGATGCCATGGGCGCCTCGGTCACTGGACCTGACGGCAAAAACATCCCTGTCGTGATGGGGTCTTATGGAATAGGGGTTTCACGTTTGGTCGGTGCCATTGTTGAAGCTGGCCACGATGACAACGGCATCGTGTGGCCGATGGCAGTGGCGCCATTTCAAGTCGGCCTGATCAACTTAAAGTCCGGCGATGCAGAAACCGACAAAGCCTGCGATACGCTCTATCAACAACTCGAAAGCCAAAATCTCGAGGTCTTGTATGACGATCGAAGCGAACGCGCCGGTGCTAAATTTGCTGACATGGATCTCATTGGCATTCCGTGGCAGATCATTGTCGGTCCACGGGGGGTAAAATCAGGAATGATCGAGCTTAAGGATCGAGCAACCGGTGACCGTCAAGATGTCCCCTATGGAGAAGTGGTTGACCTGCTGACCGGCAAGATCGGCGGCATATTAAAGTGAGCGTGGTTTATGAGTGAGGGTTCCCAAACAACCAGACCTTTTTCCCGGTATGAATGGATGCTGGCCGGCCGTTATTTACGGGCGCGACGTCAAGAAGGGGTCATTTCGGTTATTGCCGTTATTTCCTTTCTGGGTGTGATGTTAGGTGTTGGTGTGTTGATCGTTGTCATGGCGGTGATGAACGGCTTTCGTATCGAGCTGCTCGATAAAATCTTAGGTTTCGACGGCCATATCATTGTTCAGGGTCCGAGCATTGGCTTGGAGAATTACAATGAACTCGGTGTGCAAGTTCGCCTGATCGAGGGCGTTGTGAGCGTGGCGCCCTTGGTTGAAGGCCAGGTCATGGTGCAAAGCCAAGTGAACATGACCGGCGCGCTTGTCCGCGGCATGAATGTCAAAGACATTCAAAAATTGAAGGCGCTGGATAAAGGGCTCATTGCTGGTTCATGGGACGATTTCCAGGGCGGTGATGCGATCTTGGTTGGTTCGCGGTTGGCGGAAAACCTGCGTGTGAGCATCGGTAACAAACTTTCATTGATTTCACCGCGAGGACCGAACACGGCCTTTGGCAGCGCACCGCGCCGTAAAGCTTACCGCATTGTCGGTCTGTTTGAGACGGGCATGTCGCAATATGATGCCGGTATTGTTTTTATGCCGCTTGAACAATCGCAATTGTTTTTCAATCACAAAGATACCGTGACCGCGCTCGATGTGCGCGTGGCCGATCCAGATCTGGTCCACACCCAAAAGGTCAAGCTGCTAACAGAATTCGATCCGACCTTGCGGATCTATGATTGGCAAGAAACAAATCAGACTTTTGTCAATGCTTTGATTGTTGAACGCAATGTCATGTTTTTAATCCTAACCCTGATTATTCTCATTGCTTGCCTGAATATCGTCAGCGGTCTCATCATGCTGGTGAAAGACAAAGGCAAGGGCATCGCCATATTAAGAACCATGGGCGCAAGTCGCGGGTCGATCCTACGTATTTTCTTTATCGCCGGGTCTGCGATCGGTGTTCTAGGGACGCTTGTTGGTGTCATCTTGGGCGTTCTCTTTTGTCTCAACATTGAAGCGATCCGCCAATTCATTATGAAGGTAACCGGCGCCAGCCTGTTCGATCCGAACATTTATTTTCTATCTCAAATGCCTGCAGAGATGGATACCGGCGAAACCATGGCCGTGGTTATCATGGCCCTGGTGCTGGCTTTTCTGGCAACCATCTATCCAGCCTGGCGCGCCGCGCGCCTCGATCCTGTAGAGGGGTTGAGATATGAGTGACGTGGAAAACCAGTCAGACCCAATACTCACTTTTCGCAATGTCGGGCGTACCTATAACAAAGGTAAACCCGGTGAGCTTGTCGTACTAGATGGCGCGAATTTAGAAGTTCATCGTGGTGAGATCATCGCCCTTGTCGGACCGTCGGGATCCGGTAAATCAACCTTTCTTCATCTGGCCGGTCTCCTCGAAAAACCTGATTCAGGAGAGATACACGTCAACGGCAAAAACACGGGCACGATGTCGGACAAAGAACGAACATTGCTCCGACGACGTCTCCTCGGATTTGTCTATCAGTTTCACCATTTGTTGCCGGAATTCTCAGCCCAAGAAAACGTCACCATCCCGCAAATGATTGCCGGGCGTGGCAAAGCGGAAGCCATGGCCCGCGGGCAAGTCCTGCTTGATCATCTAGGCATCGGCGGTCGGTTGAAACATCGCCCAGCACAATTGTCAGGCGGCGAACAACAGCGCGTCGCCATTGCTCGTGCGCTGGCCAATGATCCAGGCATCCTGTTAGCCGATGAGCCAACGGGCAATTTAGATCCCCGCACAGCCGCCGCCGTGTTCGATAGTTTCATCAGTCTTGTGCGCAATGAACGATTGGCCGCCATTGTCGCCACCCACAATTTTGCCCTGGCTCAAAAAATGGACCGCGTTGTCCTTCTTCGTGACGGCAAGCTCGTCGATGGTCGCGAAGCTTTAAACAGCCAACTCGAGACCGGGTAGTCTCTCCAAGGGTCTCCACCTGAGGTTTTCTTTTCGCTCTTGACAAAAAGAGAACAAAAAGGGAACATATAGCTCAAGCAGGAGGAAGATCATGAAAGAATTCACACAAACCTTATTGGCAACAACGACTTACAGCATGTTTATCGGTGTC
>JAJFIN010000258.1 GCA_021774955.1 Alphaproteobacteria bacterium
ATTGAATGTGCTAGACTATTCCTAGGGACAATTTATGACCGATTTTACCCTTTCTAATGAATTCGATATTGAAAACGAGCAACACTTGATCTTCCACGTGCGAGGAATGACGTGTGCAGGCTGCGCTGGTCGAGCGGAAAAGGCATTAAAAGCCGTTTCCGGCGTCAAGGGCGCGACGATCAATTTGGCACTTGAAACAGCTGATGTCGTGACACTGTCTGAGCCATCACCTGCTACCTTAAATAAAACTCTTGAGGCAGTGGGATTTACAACTGATCTGAATACCGATGAAGCGACAGGCAGCTGCCATCTTCAAGACGAAGAATTAAATGCATTCCTCACCGATAGTAGGCGCGTTGGTCTGGCCGCTTTGCTCACGCTGCCGCTAATTGCACCAATGGTCCTTGGTGAAAAATTTCATGTTCCTCCTCTCGTTCAACTCGGCCTGACTATCCCAATAGTATTTTGGTTCGGGTCTCAGTTTTTCCGTGGTGCTTGGCTTTCAATAAAATCTGGATAGGCAAATATGGATCTGTTGATCGCGATGGGAACAAGTGCTGCTTTCTTCTTAAGCCTCTCTCAAATCATACTGACACCCGCCGGCCAACCGCCTGTCCTTTATTTCGAAGCCGCCGCTGCTATTGTCACCCTCGTGCTTATGGGTAAGTGGCTAGAAAACAGAGCCAAAAGAGGCACCACGGAATCGATCCGTATGCTTATGGCATTAAAACCCGATATGGCTTGGGTTGATCGCAACGGCACGTTTGTGGAAGTCGCCTCACAGGAACTCATTATTGAGGATCGCTTGCTGGTCAAACCAGGAGAGCGAATTGCTGTCGACGGGACAATCCTGCGAGGTCAAACCGAGTTGGATCAATCTCACATTACCGGTGAAAGTTTACCGGTGTCGCGTGGTGTCGGAGATGATGTTTTTGGGGGCGCTATTAACGGCGCCGCCTCATTCGAGATGGAAGCTACAAAGCTTGCGCAAGACAGTCTCATCAGTCGTGTCATCGCACTGGTCGAATCAGCTCAAAGCGGTAAGGCAAAAGTCCAGCGCTTGGTTGATCGTTTGAGTGCGATATTCGTGCCTACCGTTATTGCTATTGCCATTATCACTTTCCTTGGATGGATTGTTGCCGGTTACCCCATTCAAACAGCTTTGATCACCTCTGTTTCGGTTTTGGTTATCGCCTGCCCTTGCGCATTGGGACTCGCAACGCCGACCGCGCTGGTGGCCGGCATGGGCGCCGCTGCTCGCTCAGGCATACTGATCCATGACATCGAGGCTTTAGAGGCGACAGAAGCGATAGACACCATCGCCTTTGACAAAACCGGAACACTCACCCAAGGCAGACCCGATGTCATCGATCTTTGGGCACAGGATGGTGACGCACAAAACCTGCTGCGTCTCTCTGCTGCTGTCCAGCAGGAAAGCGAACATCTCATAGCCCACACGATTTTAGATGCCGCAGAAGACAAGAACATCGCGCTTCCTGCCGCCACAGGTATCACGATCCAGGTGGGAGAAGGCGTCGTAGGCAATATCGAAGGCAAAAAAGTTGCCGTGGGCAACCAAGCCTTGATGGATCGGGTTGGAGCGAAAACGACTGGGGTAGATTTACCCAAAGCTCCCATGGCGGCAAGCAGCATCCGCGTCGCTGTCGACGAAACGATTATTGGCGCGCTCTTCATCGCCGACAAAACCCGAGCCGAAACACCGCTTGCTCTCCAAGGATTGAAGCAACGGCACATTGAGACTGTCATGTTGACCGGTGATGCCGCTGCGGTTGCCGAAGCCATCGCCAGCAAAATCGGCATAGACCGTTATGAGGCCGAATTGAAACCGGATGATAAAGTAGCAACCATCCATACCTTGCAGGCACAAGGAAAAAAAGTAGCTATGGTCGGCGACGGTATCAACGATGCGCCAGCCCTTGCGGCGGCGGATCTCGGCATCGCTATGGGAACCGGCACCGACATCGCAATCGAAACAGCTGACATCGCTCTCATGCGCCCCGATCCTAGGCTTGTTGCCGATGCATTATCGGTCAGCGAAGCGACTCGGCGCAAGATAAAGCAAAATCTCGTATGGGCGTTTCTTTATAACACGATCGCCTTGCCAGTAGCAGCACTGGGTTTCTTATCACCGATGATCGCCGCTGCGGCCATGGCCTTTAGTTCCGTCAGTGTCGTGACAAACTCTCTCATGCTACGGCGCTGGAAAGCTCAGGCGGGAAAGACTCAATGAATATTGGCATTGCGGCAAGAATTTCGATGCTACCGGCAAAAACAATCCGCTACTATGAGGATATCAACCTCGTCATTCCAGATCGATTAGACAACGGCTATCGCGATTATGCCGACACTCATATCCATAAACTTCAATTTGTGCGACGTTCGCGTAATCTCGGATTCTCCATTGACGAATGCCGCCTGCTTTTGTCGCTCTATGAGGACCAACACAGAACTAGTGCAGAAGTAAAAGAAATCGCAAGTGGTAAGCTTGCAGAAATAAATACCAAGATTGAAGAATTGGTTGGCCTCAAAGAAACATTATCGACACTGATAGATTCCTGCCACGGGGATGAACGTGCCGATTGCCCGATCCTCAATGACTTAGCACAAGATCAACTCTAGCCCGCTCACCATATTTTGATGTGATCGATGCACGACTATCGATACGCAACCTTGACTTGCCCCCTAACCTCCATAATCGTAGCACCGCAAACTAACTTCAATTTGGCAATCGGAGACCGCTCGTGCACCGCGTATTCATCTCACTAATTTTCTGTTTCTTTTCAATCTCAACTATGGCTCAAGCAGAAAGCTTGGATGTTGCCGGTGTCTGGCTTACTCCAAAGAAAACATCCAAAGTCCAAATCAGTGATTGCGGTGATGGTCACCCATGCGGAAAAATTGTCTGGATCGATCCTCAAACCGAAGGTTCCAAGACCGACAACAAAAATCCCGATGAAACGCTTCGCAATCAGCCATTGATCGGCCTCACTATCCTTAAAGGATTTACTTGGAAGAAAAATCAATGGGGCGCAGGAAAAATCTATGATCCCAAAGACGGGCGGACCTATGGATCGAGGTTGCGCTTGAACGAAGACGGCACATTGCGCGTTAAAGGCTGCATTGGCCCCATTTGTAAAACCCAGACCTGGACGGCAAGCACGTTTAACGAAGCAAGCTGAACCTAATTCTACACTGCTGCACCTAATCTGACTGATCTGTGGCGTGCATCCACGGTGCTTCTTTGATGTGCACGTCCCTTTGAGGGAAGGGAATTTCCACTTTATGTTCTTGAAATTTGTCCCAAATAGCAAAGAGCACCTCGCTAGATACATTACTCACACCGTCTTCAGGGTCAGTAATCCAAAACCGCACTTCTAGATCAACAGAGCTGTCGCCAAACCCCTTAAGAAGGCAGCGTGGCTCCGGCATTTTGAGCACTCGGTTGACAGACATGGCCGCTTCGACAATCAATTTCTGAGCCAAGCGGATATCAGCATTGTACGACACGCCAACGGTCCTTCGAACGCGCACAAATCGATCTGAAAAGGACCAGTTAGTAACCGTGTTGACGATAAAATCTTCATTGGGCACCAAATATTCATGGCCATCGCGCGTGACGACTGAAGTGTAGCGTGCTCCCAATGACTTAATCCGACCATAAGTCTCACCCACCTCGATCACATCGCCAGGCTTAATGGATCGGTCCAACAAAAGAATAAGCCCGCTAACAAAGTTGCCAACGATTTTTTGCAGACCAAATCCAACACCGATACCAATGGCCCCACCAAAGACCGCAAGAACCGAAAGATCAATGCCAAGGCTCGTCAAACCGATAAACAGTGCCAAGGCAATAAGTGCAATTCGCACTACGTTGCCAATAAGCAAGCGTACGGACGGTGTAAGTGATGGCAGCGTATCAATGCGCCTTTGCAAGAGGCGCGATAACAGAGAAGCGCCCCATACCAACACGATGACGAGCGTAATCGATTGAACAACAAACAGGATTGAAACGCGAGTCCCCGCGACCGTGATCGCAAAACCATCCAAAAATGCGAGTGTTGGGTCAAGCAATCCAGATATGTTGAGCGCTGCAACGGACCAGGCAATCACAGCGACCGTACCCGCCCAAAACGGTTCTCCGATGACGCTCGATGCAAGCCGGATCACAACCCACGCTGCCAAGAGGTTCATAGCAATGGCGGCAAATGGCGTTGCTAATCCAACAAGCTCAAAGCCTATGCGCCCAAATCCAATCGCCATCAACCAAACAAGCGCAAACAAAACCGGCGTGAGTGCCGCTCTCAGCTCATTCTCCGAGGCATTCCGCAACACGTACTTTTTGATCACATCTATCAGTCGGCTGCACCAGCCCCGCGTTGCCATCGCGAGAAAGAACCCTGCAGCAATAGCGGTAAGTTGTATCAGAGATTGCCAGGTTAAGAGGTCAGAGACGATCCAAGTTTGGATCTGACCAGCCCACTCAAGTAGCATGTCGAGGGACAATTCTCCTTCGAATCCCGTTTCAACAAAAACTGAACCCTCACCTTGCTTTTCGGTGTCTCCTGCCACGCTGTCTCCCTATCAAGACTCTGGTTGCAAGTACGATAAACTCACTATGCTACAAGGTCTAGGGCAGCATCAATCAATGTACGGGTATACTCTGTCTGCGGATCGGTGAAAATTTGCTCCGTAGCACCGCGTTCCACTATGCAGCCGTCTTTCATGACCATAACTTCATCACAGAGAGCTCGGACAATTCTCAAATCATGACTAATAAACATATAGGTTACTTGGTGACGTTTCTGGATATCCAGCAATAAATCCACAATCTGGGTCTGCACTGTCATATCAAGCGCAGAGGTCGGTTCATCGAGCACCACAAATTGCGGGTTCAAAACCATCGCGCGGGCAATAGCGATCCGTTGGCGTTGCCCACCTGAGAATTCATGTGGGAACTTTTCACTGGCTTCCCGCGATAAACCTACCTCATCGATTATCCTATCCACCCTTACGCGACGGTCTAAAGCAGTAAGCCCTCCCGTGGTTATAATCGCGCTGTGGACCTTGAGGCCTTCCTCAATGATTTGGCGTACAGAAAGACGCGGGTTCAAACTACTAAACGGGTCCTGAAAAACAATTTGCAAGTCTCGCCGAAGAGGTCGCAGGGCCCGCTCAGGAAGTATTGAAAGATCGCGACCTTTGTAGTTGATCGCACCTTCTGATTTCATCAACCGGAGCAGGGCCCGCCCCAATGTTGTTTTTCCGGATCCTGATTCTCCCACAACACCCAGGGTCCGGCCTTTACCGATCGACAGTGTGACGTCATCAACAGCTTTTACATGATCAACAGTTCGCCGTAATACACCTCGTCTAATCGGAAACCAAACTTTTAGACCTTCTGCATCAATGACCGGTGATCCATCAGGTATTGATTGCACCTCACGTTTTTTTGGTTCAGCGCTCAGTAATTTCTTCGTGTAGGAATTTTTCGGATGCTCAAATATCGCCCCAACGCCGCCAGACTCTACAATTCTGCCTTCGGTCATAACACAAACTCGGTCTGCAACTCGCCGAACGATGCTGAGATCGTGTGTGATCAACAACAACGCCATACCGAACTCTTGCTGCAGCTCTTTGAGCAAAGATAAGATCTGCGCCTGCACGGTTACGTCTAGTGCTGTTGTCGGTTCATCAGCGATTAGAAGGTCTGGCTCATTGGCCAAGGCCAGGGCAATCATCACGCGCTGTCGTTGACCTCCCGAGAACTGATGGGGGTAGTCATCAATTCTTTCTGCGGCATTCTGAATGCCAACTTTCTCCAATAGAGACAACGCCCGCAAGCGCGCAACATCGCGCCTAATTCCTCGGTGAATTTCCAGTACTTCACCCACCTGTTTTCCCACTGTCTGTAGTGGGTTGAGCGAAGTTATCGGTTCTTGAAAGATCATCGATATTTTATTACCGCGGATCGATCTAAGTGTGTCTTCAGAACAGCTCATCAGCTCCGTTTTGTGCTCACCATCGAATAAGGCCACAGAGCCGCACGGATGAAACGCTGTCGGGTATGGAAGCAACCGAAGGACTGACAAGGCGGTAACTGATTTCCCCGATCCCGATTCTCCAACCAGCGCGAGTGTCTCACCACGGTCGATGGAAAATGAAACCTGGTCGACCACCGTTTGTGGTTCATCTTGAGTGTTGAAAGCCACCGAAAGACTTTCCACTTTCAACAATGGTCGGGACATCATCACCCCCCTTCCATTGTTTTTCGTGGATCAAAAGCATCTCGCAACGCTTCGCCGACAAAGACCAGTAAGCTCAACATCAAGCCAATGACAAAAAATGCACTGAGTCCTAACCAAGGCGCCGACAGGTTGTTTTTCCCCTGACGCAACAATTCACCAAGTGAGGGATAATCCGGCGGCAAACCAAATCCTAAAAAATCAAGTGAAGTCAATGTCGTGATTGAGCCATTGAGGATAAATGGCACAAAAGTCATTGTCGCAACCATCGCGTTTGGAAGCAGATGGCGAACCATGATTTGAGAGTGACCGACACCCAATGCGCGAGCGGCCAGCACATAGTCGAGAGTCCGACCGCGCAAGAATTCAGCCCGCACCACACCAACAAGGCTCACCCAGCTAAACAACAATAGAACAAGCAAAAGGATCACAAAATCCGGCTTGATCACTGATGCAATCACAATGAGAACATAGAGCGCGGGAATGGAATGCCAAATTTCCACGATCCTTTGAAAAATTAAGTCCGTCCAACCCCCGAAATAACCCTGAACCGCGCCAGCCACCACTCCAATAAAACACGAAGCGATAGTCAAGGACACACCAAACAATACCGACAATCGAAAGCCATAAAGAATACGTGCTAATACATCTCGGTGTTGATCATCCGTACCCAACAAATGACGCTTAGAAGGTCGCGCAGGCGCAGCCATTCCAGCTTCTTTGTCGACAGTATCAAAACGAAAAGGTATCGGTGGCCACATCATAGCCCCTTTAGCTGTGATGAGATCTGCAACATAGGGGTCATGGAAATCTGCCGGTGTCGCAAAATCACCACCAAATGTCGTCTCGGAATAAGAGACAAATATGGGGAAAAAGAGAGCACCATCATACCACACAAACAAGGGTCGATCATTGGCCAACAAATCGGAAAAGAGCGTGATCGAAAACAAAGCCGCGAATATCCATGCCGACCAAAAACCCCGACGATTAGCAACGAAATTAGCAAGCCGTCGGCGATTTATAGGTGAGAGAGAAAATTTCCTGTCACCCATACGCTGTGACATTGCTGCAATACCGCTACTCATCCGCCTGTACCCCGTCCTTCAAAATCAATACGCGGATCAATCCACATATAGGCAAGGTCGACGAGGAGCGTGAACACCATTCCAATCAACGCAAATATGAAAAGATTTGCAAAGACGACGGGATAGTCACGTGTGAGAATTGACTCGTACGAAAGCAAACCAAGTCCATCGAGTGAGAAGATCGTCTCGATCAATAGCGAGCCCGTAAAAAAGACGGCCATAAACGCGCCAGGCAAACCCGCAACAACAACCAACATCGCGTTGCGAAGTACGTGGCCATAAAGCACGCGTTTCTCAGTCAGTCCTTTAGATCGCGCAGTGACGACATAATGTTTGCCAATTTCTTCAAGAAAAGCATTCTTTGTTAAGAGAGTCATCGTGGCAAATGAACTGATAACCAAAGCCAGCAAAGGCAGAACCAAATGCCACAAATAGTCGAAGATCTTGTGAATGGCTCCAAATTCGTTCCAACCCTCAGAAGTCAATCCGCGCAAGGGAAATATATCCAGAAACGTGTCGCCCGCAAACAAGACAATCAGCAGGACCGCAAACAGAAAACCGGGAACCGCATACCCAACAATGACGGCAGCACTAGTCCAAATATCAAATGGGGTACCGTCGCGTACCGCTTTTGAGATTCCTAAAGGTATCGAGATGAAGTAGGCGATCAATGTCGACCATAGACCGAGAGAAATCGACACAGGCAATTTGTCCGCGATAAGCGATAACACCGAGACATCCCGGTAATAACTTTCACCAAAATCGAACCGAATGTAATTACCGATCATCAAAAAAAAGCGCTCATGCGCCGGGCGGTCAAAGCCAAACTGTTTCTCTAGCTCTTT
>JAJFIN010000259.1 GCA_021774955.1 Alphaproteobacteria bacterium
CCAACCTATGGCCGTTGTTCTCGCTGGGGTGTGGTGGCCTTTGCTTCATCGCTCGATCAGGCAGGGCCGTTGACGAGAAGTGTTCGAGACGCCGCGATCATGCTCGGCAGCATGGCGAGCTTCGACCCCAAAGATTCAACCAGTGTTGATCGCGGCGTGCCAAATTATGAGGCCGCTCTTACGGGAGACGTTCGCGGGCTCAAAATAGGCATTCCCAAAGAATACCGGGTTGATAATATGCCGGTTGAGATTGATGCACTTTGGCAACAAGGTATTGACTGGCTCAAGCAAGCGGGCGCAGAAATTGTTGACGTCAGTCTTCCGCACACAAAGTATGCGCTGCCAGCCTATTATATTGTGGCCCCGGCCGAAGCGTCATCGAACCTCGCGCGATACGACGGTGTCAAATATGGATTGCGTGTTCCTGGCAACGACATTCAAGAAATGTACGAAAACACGCGAGCGGCTGGGTTTGGGGCGGAAGTAAAGCGACGTGTTTTGATTGGTACTTATGTGCTGTCGGCAGGTTATTATGATGCCTATTACCTCAAAGCTCAGAAAGTCCGCTCTCTGATCGCTCAGGATTTTCAAACCGTGTTTGAAGGTGTGGATGCGCTTTTGACGCCGACAACACCAAGCGCGGCTTTTGGTATTGGTGAACGTTCAGATGATCCGCTGGCCATGTATCTCAATGATGTTTTTACCGTGACGGTTAATCTTGCTGGGTTACCTGGGATATCGGTTCCGGCCGGGCTCAGCGCTGAGGGATTACCGCTTGGTCTGCAAGTCATTGGCAAGCCTTTCGATGAGGAGATGATTTTTCGGATTGGTGGTGTTGTAGAAGAAGCTGCTCAATTCACCGCCGCACCGACGGCCTGGTGGAAAGGTTGAGGTCATGAACACGAGCGTTGATAAATCCAATCTCCTTACGGGTTCTACAGGCGATTGGGAAATCGTCTTGGGCCTTGAGGTTCACGCCCAGGTTACATCAGAGAGCAAATTGTTTTCCGGTTCATCGACGGAATTTGGATCGGAACCAAATAGCCAAGTCAGTTTGGTCGATGCAGCAATGCCAGGGATGTTACCGGTAATCAATTCTGTCTGTATTGAACAGGCCGTTCGGACGGGGCTTGGGCTCAAGGCTGAGATCAATCTCTATTCGGTTTTTGACCGGAAAAATTACTTCTATCCCGACCTTCCGCAAGGCTATCAAATTTCTCAGTTCAAACATCCGATCGTGGGTGAAGGAGAGGTGATTGTCGATCTCGATGACGGATCAAGTGTAACGGTCGGAATTGAACGGTTACACTTGGAGCAGGATGCTGGAAAGTCGGTACATGATATGCATCCGACGCATTCCTATGTTGACCTGAACCGCTCCGGCGTGGCGCTGATGGAAATTGTCAGTAAACCAGACATGCGGTCATCCGCACAAGCGGCAGCGTATTTACGCAAGCTGCGCACCTTGCTTCGCTATTTGGGAACATGCGACGGGAACATGGAGCAAGGTTCCATGCGCGCTGACGTGAATGTATCTGTGCGTCGCCCCGGTGACCCTTTAGGCACACGGTGCGAAATAAAAAATGTCAATTCAGTGCGCTTTGCTTCTCAAGCGATTGAATATGAAGCACGCCGCCAAATTGAGATTATCGAAGAAGGTGGAACGATTGCGCAGGAGACGCGCTTGTTTGATCCAAAGAATGGCGAAACGCGAAGCATGCGGTCTAAAGAAGAAGCCCATGACTATCGCTATTTCCCGGACCCGGATTTGTTACCGCTGGAATTCGATGCTGCGTTTGTCGAGAAAATCAAAGCCGATCTGCCAGAACTCCCCGATGACAAGAAGGCACGCTTTGTCGAGAGTTATGGATTGTCAACCTATGACGCGACCGTTCTGGTTTCGGAGCGTGTGCGGGCAGATTTTTTTGAAGCGGTAGCCAGAGGTCGCGACGCGAAGCTTGCCGCTAACTGGGTCACGGGTGACTTTTTTGGCGCGCTCAACAAGTCGGGCCAATCGATTGGGGATGCAAAAGTTACTTCCGATCAGTTGGGAGCCCTCATTGACCTGATCAGCGATCAAACGATATCGGGCCGTATCGCCAAAGATGTTTTTGAGATTATGTTTGAAACTGGCCAGAACCCAGCAGAGATTGTTGAAGAAAAAGGTCTCAAGCAAGTCACCGATACGGGTGCGATTGAATCAGAGATCGACAAGATCTTATCAGGCAATCCAGATAAAGTGGCAGAATACAAAGAAAAGCCAAAAGTTTTTGGATGGTTTGTCGGGCAAGTGATGAAAGCCACGCAAGGCAAGGCAAATCCACAGGCGGTTAACGAGATCCTGAAAGCCAAACTCGACAGCTAAGTGATCAACGCTACTTGACATTTTTGGTTGAACTTAGACTAGTTCTGTATGCGGAATTTATAGTCCACCGAGAATGGAGAGAAGAATATGATTGATCTCTACACATGGAGTACACCCAACGGCTACAAAGTCTCTATCATGTTGGAAGAATGTGGTCTTGAATACAATGTTCATCCGATAAACATTCGTGAGGGTGAGCAATTTTCAGAGGCCTTCATTAACGTCTGCCCGAACAGCAAAATACCGGCGATTGTCGACAACGACACTGGTGGGGAGCCCGTATCGATATTTGAATCCGGTGCGATCCTTCTTTATTTGGCCGAAAAGACCGGCAAATTTCTTCCAGAGA
>JAJFIN010000260.1 GCA_021774955.1 Alphaproteobacteria bacterium
GGCGATCGACCTATCCTGGGTTACGTCGAAAACGTGCGGGTCGGTAACCTTGGCTTACAAATGAAGGGCAAACTGGACACAGGCGCTGAAAGCAGTTCGGTTCATGCTCACGATATCGAACTTTATAAGCGTAAGGGCAAAGACACTTGGGTGCGCTTCCGGCTAGTCGGGCGCGGCGGGCGCAGCATCAAATATGATCAAAACGTGATCCGGTTTGCGCAGATCAAAAAGAAAACCGGCGGCACGATCAGACGCCCGGTGATCCGGATCCCACTTTGTGTCGGTAATACGTTCGGTCTCGCCGAGGTCAATTTGGCGAATCGGCAAGAATTTCTTTACGGCATATTGATTGGGCGAGAGTTTTTATCGTCAAGGATCTTGGTTGATTCAAGCCGCTCGTTTGTCTCCAAACCAAAGTGCGAGGAACTTAGTGAATAGCAGCCTACGCCAAACATTTCTATTTGCGGCGTTTCTCATTTTTATGGGCGGTCTGATCTTTTACGCCAAAGTTGTGCAATATTCCTACCCCATGCTTCCCGGCGCCCAAACACCAACGTGGGATTTTGAAACTTATCTTGAATTCACTGGCACCGATCGCCCGGCGCGCCTTGAAGTGTTTATTCCCACTAGTGTCGGTGATCATCAGATACTACAGGAACAGTTTTTCAATGGGCCATTCGGTCTCAGCCTAGTTGATGAAAACAAAGACAAAAACCGTCAAGCAATTTGGACCTATCGCTTTCCCAACAATAGAAAGGTCTTGCGCTACAGAGCTAATATTGTTGGTGATACGCTCAGTTCTCCGATCTCTGGCCGACCATCGCAACGGCGATCAAATGGAGCCAAGCGCCAACCTGACGCGATCAAAAGGCAAGCTTTGATTGTTTGGAGTGATGAGTTGAGGCGGCGTTCAGCTGACGACCGTTCCTACGCATCGCTGACACTGGAAGATATCTTTGCTGATCAGATGTCGGACGAAATTGAATCGCTTTTACCCGGCAGCGCAAACCCGGTGAACAAACTAACTCTTGCCGCAGAAGCGCTCCAGAACCAAGGCATTTGGGCCCGTGTTGTGAATGGGGTTTATCTGGATGGTGGTCAGCGACGGCGTGCAGAAATAAGTCATTGGCTCGACTACCGCGCGGACGGCGAAGATTTCCGATATTTTATTGGCGAACGTCCAGAACACTTTTTCCCAATCTGGTATGGCTCGCAAGAAATGGTAACCTCGAGCGGCGTTAGCGAGTTGGGTGTCCAAATTTCCTTACAACCGAGTTCTGAATTAGCGAAAGATCTCGCACGCCAGTCGGCGGTAAGACAATTTGCGCCGGTCACCGTTTTTGGGTTTGACCAATTGCCGCTGACAACGCAGCTGGTCTACAAGATATTGATCACCATTCCGGTCGGCATCGTGTTGTTGGTTTTTCTGCGCCAATTTGTCGGTATCACGACGCTGGGCACGTTCATGCCGGTCTTGATCGGCATCTCGTTTCGCGAAACCGCCCTGTTTAACGGCATTATGTTGTTTAGCCTGTTGGTCGGGTTGGGCTTGGGCATGCGGTTCTTCTTAGAACGATTGCAGCTCCTCCTGGTTCCGCGCCTGGCCGTTGTTTTGATCTTTATCGTGGTATTGATGGCGACCATTACGGTATTAATGAATGAGTCCAATCGTTCCGTTGGCCTATCGATATCACTCTTTCCCATGGTGATCCTAACCATGACCATTGAACGGATGTCTATTGTCTGGGAAGAATATTCGGCCACCGAAGCCATCAAGCAAGGCGTCGGGAGCCTTGTGGTTGCCAGCATAACTTATCTCGCCATGACCAATAATGTGGTCGAACATATGATGTTCGTTTTCCCCGAATTGCTTTTGGTCCTGATGGGGGTATGTCTATTGATGGGTCGTTATACCGGATTACGCCTCAGCGAATTTTGGCGGTTCCGGTTTTTAGGACGAAGCTAAAGCGATGATAACGCGCGAAGACATTGTGAACCGCTTGAAGAGCAGCTTCCCGCTGAGGACTTTGGTCGCTCTGCATAGCAAAGGCGTGATGGGCCTCAATGAACGGAACATAAAATATATCAACGCCTATAACCCGCGTCGGCTCCATCAACTGGTCAACAATAAAATCGAAACCAAGATCCTGGCAAAACGTGCCGGCATTCCTGTTCCTGAGTTATACGGATCAATTTCCAATGCACGTGAGATGCGCAATTTGCCAACGCTTATAAATCGGGCCGACGGTTTTGTCATCAAACCGGCCCAAGGCGCGCAAGGTAATGGTGTGATGCTTATTGACCGGCAATTGCGCGGTGGTTGGCACTTGATCAATGGCCGCCGGATTACGCTGGATGAAATTAAGTTTCACATCAACAATATTATGTCCGGCATGTATAGCCTGGGCGGTCAGCAAGACGCGGCGATGTTCGAATACCGGGTAAAGTTTGATCCGCTGTTTGAAAATGTCCTGTTTAGAGGTGTGCCTGACATTCGCATCATCGTGTTGCGTGGATTTCCTGTGGCCGCAATGGTGCGCCTGCCCACTGCTGATTCAGATGGTAAAGCCAACCTTCATAAAGGCGGTGTTGGTGTTGGTCTTGATATTCCCACCGGCGTGACCACAACAGCCATGCATTTTGATCGGCCGATCTCACATCATCCTGATACGGCGCATCCGCTGGCTGGTATTCAAATTCCCCATTGGACTGAAATATTGCTGATGGCCGCGAAAAGCTATGACGTAACGGGGCTTGGATATTTGGGGGTCGATCTTGTTCTGGACCGGGAAAAAGGCCCGCTCTTGCTAGAGTTGAATGCGCGACCAGGAATATCCATACAGATTGCAAACCGCATGGGGCTCAAACAACAGCTTGAAAAACTTGCAACAACCGCGCCTTCAGGGCTCAGTGCCGAAGAACGCGTTGAACTTGCTTGCAAAATCGTCTTGCATTTGGGCGAAGACGCGCGCAAAGACGCAGCCTAATCCGCCCCAAGCCTTGCGACATAACAACAATAAACTCTTCCTTATTGTGCTAAGTATTTGCTACGATCCGGTCATGATGATCCAATCTTTGGGGGTGTTGTCATGGGACCGGTATTCTCATCGCTTACGCGTAAACTCGTCGTTCTTTTCATTAGCTCAATCGCCATCAGCGCTTATGCGCAGGCCGAAGAAGACGCGATCCTGGTTCTGGATGCCTCAGGCTCGATGTGGGGACAGATTGAAGGCACGGCCAAAATAGAAATCGCGCGCGATGTCATTGGCCAACTCCTTCAAGACTTGCCTGCTAATCGTCGTCTTGGCTTGGTCGCCTATGGCCATAACCGCAAAGGCGATTGCGGCGACATCGAAGAGCTTGCGCCCGTGGGTGCCGATCGCAGCGCGAT
>JAJFIN010000027.1 GCA_021774955.1 Alphaproteobacteria bacterium
AGAGATTGAATATGGCCGGCATTTGACATTACAAATTTAACTTCGCCGCCAAAAAGTTTTGTGGTTCGGTAGCAGGCCCGCCAAGGTGTAATGTGGTCGGTAATACCGGCAACGACAAAACAATCGTGGGTCACATTACGAAGGTCCAGTGGATGGCCCATAAAATCTACGGTGCCCTGATGAGCAAAGGGCTCATTCTTATAGCTGTCGAGATAATCTGAATGGAGAGCGGCGGGCAGGTTCGTTGAATCGTTGTTCCAATAGAGAATATCAAACGCTGGTGGATCTTCACCCAGCAAGTAATTGTTGACGACATAGTTCCAAATCAAATCGTTCGGCCGCATCCAGGCAAAGGTGCGCGATAGGTCGTCACCGGCCAAAATGCCTTTTTTGGCCGAGCGTTTTCTGGCGATCTCCAAGGTTCGGTCAGAAACCAACGCACCGACGTCGGTGTCGTCTTGTTTCGGCTCCAACACGCAAACCTGGAAGGTTGCGGCATTGACGCGGTCATCTTTAAGGGCTGCCAGATGGCTCAGAACTGTGGCAACGGTGATGCCTCCCGAGCAAGCACCCGAAACATTAAGGGTCTTTTGTTTGGTGACTTTCATGACCACATCGGTCGCTTCGATCACCGAATTGACGTAATCCTCTAACCCCCAATCGGCATGCTCAGGACCTGGATTGCGCCAAGAAATACAAAACAGCTGGATGCCTTTGGACAAAAGATATTGGAACAGGCTTTTATCCGGTGTCAGATCGGAAGCATAATATTTGTTGATCTGCGGCGGGATGACCAGAAGTGGTATTTTGTAGACGTTTTCTGTCAGCGGTTTGTACTGGAGGAGTTCAAACATCTCGGTACGGAAGACAACTGCACCTTCTGACGTGGCAAGATTTTCACCGACCTTAAAAGGACGGCCATCGACCTGTGAGGGTAGACCATGACCGCTGGTGATATCCTCATAGGCATTCTTCAAACCTTGGATGACCGACATGCCGCCAGTTTCATAGAGCCGCTTCATCGCGGCCGGATTACCCAGCAGTGAATTGGTCGGCGCGACGGTGTCCGTCAGAATGTCCATGACGAAATGCGCGCGCGTGCGATTGAGATCATCCATCTCAACATCGTCAATCCAATCAGACAGATTGGACCGCATGGCCGCCCAGGATTGGTAGCCACGGCGATAAAGCGGGTTTTTCTTCCAGGTCGGGTCGGTAAACCGTCGATCCTTGGGCGCAGGCTCCAATTCGGAATCGCCCTTGGCGATGTCGATCAGATCTTTGCCATATTGCGCGAAGTGAGTGCCAAAAATTGCTGGCTGTTTGGCCGCTTGTTTGACCAACACACCCATTGACTTCAGCAGCTCAGAACCTTGCACGCCGACGATCGGATTGAAGGCGGTGGTCGCATCTGCGGCCTGCTGCTCGATATCCTTCTTAGATTTCACCATTTAACCCTCCCAGATTGCACGCGCTATTAAGGCATGAGCGGCGGATTTTTGCCAATTGTAATTGGCGTACGCCACTTTACTGAGGCTGAAGGCTGGTTCCATTCGTTATGGAAAGCCTTGCCTTTAGAGGTCTTGCAGGGTGAGCCTGTTTTAGACGGCAAACCGGGTCAACACCCGCTTTGCCATCCAATTTCTCAGTGGGGTTAGATATTTATGCCGCTGCTTTAGTTGTGCTGCGGGCTTTCGTTTTAGTCGCAGTCTTCTTAGTCAAAGAAGCCACTTTCTTGTTGAGCTTTTCAATTTCCGCGCTCAGCTCAGCAACTTGGGCGTTTTTTGTCTTAGGCATAGCCGGAACGAAAGCACGAACCTTTTCAAGGCCGGGCTGAACTTTTTCTTCAATGTCAGCGCGCGCTTTAGCCAAGTTTTCCTTGGTGCTACCTTCGACTTCTTCGCCTTTTTCAATCAGCTCAGCCAAAATTGCTTGGCGCTGCGTGCGAACCTTTTCAACACCGGTTTGGAAGTTTTCATAGGCCGTGCTCAAACCGCCGATATAGGCAAGCCAGGCTTTGCGGGCAACAGCTGCAACATCTGCGTTTACGGCTTTGATTTCTTGTTTCGCCATGATCTCGATCTCCTTGTTTAGCGCCTTAGAGGGGGAGCGGCGCCGTTTGCGAATTCATCATGGTGTGGTTTTAGCGGGGAAAATTAGAAAGCGCATACTAATCGAGGAAAGGTGCGGGAATACTGGGTTTTTGGTGGGTTTCGCGTCGGGAACTGCCAATATGCGGCGAACAAATTTTCCCCATACTTCGAGACGGCCTGCTGCGAGCAGACCTCCTCAGCAAGACATTCCGTGGCGGCGCAACGCCCATTTCAACCTTGATTGCTCATGCGCGATACGCAATCTTTGGGCATGGTTGGAAAATTTCGATTCTATTTGGCGAGGCCAGCGCGATGATCGGGCTCGTATCACTGGCGGGCGCTGTTGCACTTCTGCTCTGGGGTGTACGGATGGTGCGCACTGCCGCGGAGCGCGCGCTGGGCCAGCGGCTCGAAACGACGATGCGGATCGTCACGCGCAACCGTGTGTCGTCGATGGCTGTGGGCATCGTCAGCGCGTTGATGTTGCAATCGGCAACAGCGGTCACTTTACTGGCGGCGGGCTTTCACGCCACGGGCACAATGGCGCTCGTTCAGGTGCTTGCCGTTATTCTGGGCGCTGAAATTGGTTCGGGCCTGGCGGCGGTTATTTTGAGCCAAGACCTTTCAGCCATCGTGCCAATTCTGCTGCTTGCTGGTTACGTCATTTTCTCAAACAGTGTTAGACGTGTTTTCAAGCACCTCGCGCGCGCCATGCTGGGCCTTGCCTTCATCATGATCGCCCTTAGCATGATCTCAGAATCGACCGCGACCATGCGCGACGTTGAAATGATTTCAGCCCTAACCGGTGTTCTTGAAAGTGATACCGCATTGACGATCCTTCTTTTTGCGGCCTTCACCTGGTTGGTTCATTCAAGTCTTGCCGTTGTCCTGATCATCGCGCAATTGCTAAGCGGCGGGAACATTGCCGGTGAAACCGCTCTGTTCATGGTGCTAGGCGCCAATCTGGGTGCGTCATTTCCGGCTCTGTCCTCCGGCTGGGCCATGGGCCCACAGGGCAGACAGCCGCTGATCTATGCTTTTCTATTCAGAGGCGTGACGGTGGCTGCCGGATTTACTCTGCTCGCTTTTATTGAACCCTTTGCTCTACTTGAACAGGTGCCTTATCTCAGCGCCGTCGTGGCCTTTCACCTAGGCTTAAACTTCGCCACGTCGGTTGCCCTCATGCCGTTTCTCGGCATCGCTGGGTGGATTGCGCGGCGGATGGTCAAAACACCAGTGCCTGATGTTGGCGCCCTGCCAGGTCAACCTATTTATCTGGCTAAAGACGATATTGAAAACCCGGCGCGCGCCATGGCCAATGTCGCCAATGAAACGCTGCGCATCGCACAAGTCGCCCACCAAATGCTCGAGACCACTTTACGGGCTTTCTATGACCCGACGCTTGTCGACCAGATCCGCAAACTTGACGATGACATTGACCGCATTCATACCGAAGCGACCTATTATCTGGCATCGATCAAAAGCGAAGATGATGACAGCGATCCGAGCGACCAATGGCTCAACACTTTTGATTTTGCCACCGACCTTGAACATGTCGGTGACATCATTGACGCCAGCCTGATGACGCTGGCCAAGCGGATGCATAAATCTCAGCTCAAGTTTTCAACCGAAGGTAAACGCGAACTTGAAGATCTGCATGGCCAGCTCTTGGAAATATTCCGACTGTCGCAGGCGGTTTTCATATCTAAAGACCCGGCCTTAGCCAAAGAGCTGATCGAAGCCAAACGCGCTTATCGCGGCAGCATTCAAGCCAGCCGATTGCAACATTCGCGGCGGATTAATCAGCAAGTCTCAGCCAGCCTTTCTTCGTCGCGCGTTCACCTCGATATCTTGCGCGATTTCCAAAGGATCAGTTCGTTTCTGACCTCCAATGCCTATGCCTTGATTGAGCGCCAACGGGATAAAGAAAAAACCTGATACAATAGCAAGCGGGGAGGAATTCCATGAGCCAACGTACACCTGCCATTATCGGCCATCGCGGCTGCGCCGGATTGCGACCGGAAAACTCTATGGCTGCCTTCACTCACGCTCTAGAGCTGGGGATTGAAGGGATTGAGCTCGACGTTCATCTGACCAAAGACGATGTGATCGTCGTCTATCACGATGAAAGTTTGAACAAAAATTATACACGTGATGGATGGGGAAAATGGCTTCGCAAACCAACACCGCAACTCCATGAAATGACGTGGGAGGAAACGCAGAGCTACGACATCGGCCGGCTCGACCCGGAGGTCAACAAACATCCCGGTCAAGTGCCGGTTGATGGTGCGCTCATCCCGCGCCTTGAAGACGTGATCAGGCTATTGAAGGACGCCCCTAACAAAGATTTGCGCCTGTTTTTGGAGCTTAAAACTAGTGCCTTTCTGCCGATACCGCGACGCGAGGGCGAAAAGCTCACCGATGTGGTTTTAGATATGATTGAAGCGCTGAACTTCGCCGATCAGACGACGCTGGTATCATTTGATTGGAGCACGTTGGTGCGCGCAAAAAAAAGTGCGCCACAAATTCGCAACGCTTTTACGACGTTGCCGTTTTTCTGGATGGATGAGACCCACGCCCCTGAAGACTTTGGCGACAAGGCAGAGATGATCACTCATTTCCGCACCAACACGAAAGACGATCGCGCGGCCTGGGCAGGTTTTGATTGGCGCGATCAAGCCGGTGATGATGTGAACGATAAAGTGCTGAAAGCGATCCACGAAGGCCCAGCCGATGGATGGTTCGCCTGGCATGGCGACATCAATGCCGAAACGGTGGCGCAAGCCAAGTCTTACGATCTTGAGGTCTCGTGCTGGACGGTCAATGACCGGCCGGAATTTGAGCGCGTGCGCGATGAGGGTGTCGCCTGTGTGATTACGGATCGGCCGGATTTGATGGTGAAATGAGAGACCCCACAGGGTTCACCCTTAACTTAAGGGGTGCAAATATCTTATTGAGCTTTACCAATATTTGGTATATATTGGTAACAAGAAAGTCAAAGGAATAGGAAATCCCATGGCGAAGACCACAAGCATTGCCCTAGGGGAGCATTTTTCGGATTTTGTGGACCAGCAACTTTCACGAGGGCGTTACGGGTCGGCGAGCGAAGTTGTCCGTGCGGGCCTGCGCATTCTGGAAGAACACGAGACAAAATATCAAGCGCTCCAAAATGCTATTACACAGGGCTTTGCCAGTGGCGTCGCCGAGGATTTCAGTATGGAAGCCATCCAGCAGGAACTGGATAACGAGTAGTGACTGGCTTCCGCGTCAGCTTACAGGCGCAAGATGACATTCGCAATATCGGCCGCTACACTCAAAGGATATGGGGCGCTGAGCAGCGCAAGTTTTACCTTTCTGGCCTCGATCAAAAATTTCATCAGCTTGCGGAAAACCCAAACCTTGCCGCTGAGCGGCGTGAGTTTGACCCGCCGGTTAGAATCCATCTCCACCAAAGGCATCTGATCGTCTACGTGGCCGAGGAGCCGAATATTCTTATTGTCCGTGTCCTCCATGAAAGCATGGATACCCCGTCACATATTTGAATTAACGGCAAGGGTTGTGCCAAGTCGACATTTACTGGCCCCTACCCTCACCAAGTGTCAATACACGGACGTTTTTTCTCGCGCCGTTTTTCCGGTTGCGGGACAGACTTGAGCGCTGACAGGATCCAGGTGCGGGTGTCGAATGGATCGACGACATCGTCGATTTCAAAGTGGCTGGCCATGTTGGTGCCTTTGCCGTGCTCATAGGCGCGCGCGACCATGTCTTCAAAGGCGGTTTTGCGTTCTTCCGGGTCTTCGATGGCGGCGAGCTCTTTGCGATAACCCAGCTTAACGGCGCCTTCGAGGCCCATGCCACCGAACTCGCTGGTCGGCCAGGCGATGGTGAAGAACGGTGCTTTGAAAGAGCCGCCGGCCATGGCTTGCGCGCCGAGGCCGTAGCCTTTGCGTAAGATGACCGTGAAGAACGGCACTGTGAGGCTGGCGCCGGTCACGAACATGCGGCTGGCGTGCCGCACGAGCGCCGTTTTTTCCGCCTCCGGCCCGACCATGATGCCGGGCGTGTCGCAGAGAAAAAGAATCGGGATATCGAAGGCGTCGCAGAGCTGCATGAAACGTGCAGCTTTGTCAGCACCGTTGCTGTCGATGGCACCGGCGAGATGCGTTGGATTGTTGGCGATGATACCGACGGCGCGGCCTTCAATGCGGGCAAAGGATGTGACCATGCCGGGGCCAAAGCCTTTGCGCAGTTCAAGGACGGAACCGGTATCGGCCAAAGTCTCGATCACCTCGCGCACGTCGTAAATGCGTAAGCGATTTTCCGGGATGATGTGGCGCAGGCGGCGTTGATCTTCGCATGACCAATCATCGAGCGCGCCTTGAAAATAGGATAGGTATTTTTTAGCAACAGAGACCGCTTCTTCTTCGTCCCTCACCGGAATATCGACGACGCCGTTGGCGACTTGCACATCCATAGGGCCGACTTCTTCTGGTCGGAAGACACCTAAATTACCGCCTTCGATCATAGCCGGGCCGCCCATGCCGATGGTTGAGTTTTCGGTCGCGATCACGACATCGCAGCAACCGAGGAGCGCGGCATTGCCAGCGAAACAGCGGCCGGAATTGATGCCGATCAACGGCACAAGGCCCGACAATTGGCCATAAAAGGCAAAGGCCCAGCAATCGAGACCGGCGACACCCGGTGCATCGGTATCGCCCGGCCGGCCGCCACCGCCTTCAGTGAAAAAGACAATCGGCAAGCGCCATTTTTCGGCAAGCTCGAACATGCGGTCTTTTTTGGCGTGGTTCTTTGAACCTTGGGTGCCAGCGAGCACGGTGTAATCATAGGACATGGCGATGACCTGAGCGGCGGTGTCTTCAAATAGATCGCCATTGACCCGCGCCATACCTGCAACCAAGCCGTCGGCGGGTGTTTTCTCCATAAGGTCCTGTACGGAGCGTCGACGGCGTTGCGCAGCAATCACCAGCGGTCCGTATTCGACAAAGGAACCGGGATCGCAGAGATCGTCGATGTTCTCGCGTACGGTGCGTTGACCGGTCTTACGGCGGCGGGCGACCGCCTCGGGTCGATTTTCATCAAAGCCATAAGCGTGCCGCGCATTGACCTCGTCCAGGTCCGGGCGCGAGGCATCGAGATCCATTTCCGCGACGGCTGCGTCTTCTGTCACTTCAACGTCGCTCTCCTCGATGAAAGCGAGCGCGTGACCTTCGAAGATCGTATCGCCCGCAGCCACGCCCAGCGCGCGGACGATACCGCTCCGGTCCGCAGTGATGACGTGCTCCATCTTCATGGCTTCCATGACCAGGATTTGTGTACCCGCGCGCACTTGATCGCCTTCGGCAATATCGACGCTGACAATCGTGCCTTGGATAGGCGCTGCCACCGGATGGGTATTGTCAGGACCGGCAATTGTTTCGGCGTAGTGAACAGGTTCGGGACCTGCTGCCTGTCCGTTGCCATTTTTACCGTGGTCGAGAACGGCGAGCGGGTCTGAATTATCGATGGTTGCTCCGGCTTGCGTGCTTTTGTTCGGTGCTTGCGGTGGCGATTTACCGTCGAAGAATAATTGTTGATGGGAAGCACAACCCGCTACCAACTGTGCAACGTTATCGTCGACGAAGCGTGTATAAACCTGTCCGCGTTTGAATGAGGGATCGCGCAGGAGTGTTTGAAGGAAGGGAATATTGGTGGCGAGGCCTTCTATCTTGAACTCGCAAAGCGCACGGTAGGCACGATTGATAACCTCGTCAAAATCTGAAGACGGTGAGTGGACAATGAGTTTTGCCAGCAAGGAATCATAATTGGGATTGGTTTGGTAACCGGCATAGCCAAATGTATCAACGCGAATACCGGGACCAGAGGGTATGTCGAAAGCGCTCAGTGTACCGCCGGTTGGCCGTACCGTACCATCCTTCTGCATGGTCTCCATATTGACGCGGGTTTGAATGGCGAAACCACGTGAAGCAAGAATATTTCCTTGCTGCAGATCAAGATCGGAGAGCGTAGCCCCCGCCGCCAATTGCAATTGGGTTTTAACAAGATCAATGCCAAAGACCTCTTCCGTGACGGTGTGTTCAACCTGCAGACGGGCATTGGCCTCGATGAAGGCGAAGGTGCTGTTATCGCTTAGGTCTGTGCCATCGACGAGGAATTCGACGGTGCCGAGGCTTGAATAATTAACTGCTTCTGCCATTTGGCAGGCAGCGCGGGTCAGGTTATCACGCAGGCCATGCGGCAAATCGGGACAAGGAGCGATCTCGACAATCTTTTGATGGCGGCGCTGGAGCGAGCATTCGCGCTCGCCCACATGAACGACCTCGCCGGTGCCATCGCCGATAACCTGCACTTCGATATGACGGGCGCGGCGGATGAGTTGTTCGATATAAACGTCGCCATTGCCAAAAGATTGAAGAGCCTCTGATTGGCACCGTTCATAGGCTGCAGCCAATTCATCCAAGCTTTCAACGACGCGCATGCCACGACCACCGCCACCAGCAAGCGCTTTGATCACGATGGCGCCCTCATCGCCGAGCGTCGCCAAAAAGCTTTCGGCTTCTTCAAGGCTCGTTGGTTTGGAGGTGCCTGCAAGAATAGGCACGTCAAGCTTGTCAGCCAATTCGCGGGCTTTGGTTTTGTCGCCGAACAGGGCGAGCGTTTGCGGGCGGGGACCGACGAAACTGATATTGGCAATCTCACAGCTTTCAGCAAATTGGGAGTTCTCGCTTAAGAACCCATAGCCTGGATGGATGGCATCGCAGCCAGCCTCTCTTGCTAGCGCGATGATTTGATCGCCATCGAGATAGGCAGCCACGCCTTTGCCGTTGAGCGGCAGCGCCTCATCGGTCTTGCGGATATGTAGTGAGTTCGCATCATCCTCGGCATAGATCGCGATAGTGCGGATGCCCAATTCCGACGCGGCCCGCGAGACACGAATGGCAATTTCGCCACGATTGGCGATTAAAAGGTTGGTGATGGCCATTTATCCTTGTCCTCCCAGAACGTTTGGACATCTGGAGAGGTCCTCGTTCCTTTGTTTTTGTTGCGCGTGCACCGGATGAAGCCGTCTGCTCGCAATTGATGAAGGTAAAGATGCCTACTCAGCGCCTAGAGATCAAAACTAAAATCGACAGAGGGCCGCTGAAAGGTGTTAAAGTCGCTTCAACAGAGGCGAAAACGCTCAATATGGATGGGAGGGTGAAGTGACGTTCGATTACGTGATCGTTGGCGGTGGCTCGGCTGGGTGCGTTTTAGCGCATCGACTCAGTGAAAATCCAGACACCAAAGTCTGTCTGCTAGAGGCAGGAAAGCCAGACAACAGCCAATTCATCCATATGCCAGCGGGGATGATTGCTCTGCTGACCTCCAAATCTCTCAATTGGGGTTTTGAAACCACACCGCAGCGTGGGCTCAATGGTCGGCGCGGCTTTCAACCCCGCGGCAAGACCCTGGGCGGCTCCAGCTCGATTAACGCCATGGTCTATATCAGAGGCCACGCCAAAGATTATGATGATTGGGCAGCGCTCGGGAATGACGGCTGGGGCTACCAAGATGTTTTACCCTATTTCAAGAAAAGCCAGAACCAAGAGCGCGGAGGTGATGCGTTTCACGGCACCGGGGGACCGCTCAATGTCGCCGATGTACAAGCCCCTAACCCACTCAATGAGGCCTTTTGTCAGGCAGCGGATCAAATCCAAATTCCACGCGCCTCAGATTTCAATGGTGCCGAACAGGAAGGCGTCGGTCTTTATCAAGTCACTCAGAAAAATGGCGAACGGTGTAGTGCCGCGAAGGGTTATCTCACGCCGATTAAAGACCGGCCCAATCTGACCATCATCACCGAAGCGCACGCAACAAAAGTAGAGTTTGATGGCAAGCGTGCCAGCGGCGTGCGCTATGTCAAAAACAAAAAGAGCGAGATCGTTCAGGCAAGTGGTGAAGTTATCTTGTCCGGTGGGGCTTTTAACTCACCGCAATTGCTGATGTTGTCAGGCATTGGTGCCGGGAATTCACTCAAACAAACCGGCATCGATGTGGTGCACGACCTGCCCGGCGTTGGACAAAACCTGCAAGATCACCCCGACTTCATCGTATCCTACAAATCGGACAATAAGGACCTTGTCGGCTTTTCACCTAAAGGTATTGCAAACCTTGTCAGCGGCTATTTCGAATACCGGAAAAGCCGCACTGGCAGGATGACCACCAATTATGCTGAAGCGGGCGGGTTTTTAAAAACCGACCCGAATCTCGAACGCCCCGACATTCAACTTCATTTGGTTGGTTCACTGGTCGATGATCACGGACGCAAACTCCATCTTGCACACGGCTTTAGCTGCCATGCCTGCTTGTTACGGCCGAAGAGCCGTGGCGGCGTGACACTCGCCAGTGGTGATCCATTGGCCGCGCCTTTGATTGATCCAGGCTTCCTCAATGAAGAACAGGATATGGATAATCTCGTGAGCGGTGTACGAATGATGGATCGCATTCTCAGTGCACCGGCGCTTTCGAGTTATCGCGGCAAACCGCTCTACCCTTTCGACATTGATGATGACCAGTCAGTTCGCGAAGCTATTCGACAGCGTGCGGACACGGTTTATCACCCGGTGGGTACTTGCAAAATGGGCCGCGATGCCCTGGCTGTTGTCGATGCGCGCTTGCGTGTGCGCGGTGTTCAAGGCTTGCGGGTTGTCGATGCCTCGATCATGCCAACGCTGATCGGCGGCAACACCAATGCGCCAGCCATCATGATCGGTGAAAAGGCGAGCGATATGATCCGCGAAGATGCTGTCGCCTGATAAAGGTTCAAAGATGAACGGTGACGAGAACCAGAACCTGACGCATGACCTCCAGCTTGATGCTATCATGGCGGTTGTACCCGCGCTTTTGAAGACTATGGAAGCGCTTGGCTATGTTGCTCGACATCTGCACCCTCCTCATCTTGCCGCACTGTTAGAGCGCGTCGCTGATATCGACGGGCCATTGCGCGAGGGGTTAGGGACGTTTAATGAGGTCGAATGGCCTGAACATCTGTCAAGCTTTAAAGGCCATATTGAAAGTGCTGGCAATTCCGTTTGCCTGGCCTTT
>JAJFIN010000261.1 GCA_021774955.1 Alphaproteobacteria bacterium
TGCCTCCTCCAAGCATTCTCAAGAGACTAGGCCGTCGCTAGAAAACCGTCAATATCAAAGGGATAGAACAAATGGCTCACGCGGTGATTCTGCTTGTTCTGATAACTTGAAAACAAAAATCACCAACGAATGAGGGCTGAGCCCCAGGTAAAACCGCCACCCATGGCCTCAAGTAATATCAAGCTGCCATCGTGGATATCGCCACGCTGCACACCTTCATAAAGTGCCAGTGGCACGGAAGCAGCAGAAGTGTTGCCATGAGAAGCTACTGTCGTAATCACTTTTTCATCGGGAATTGACAATCGCTTTGCGGTCGCTTGAAGAATGCGCAGATTGGCTTGATGTGGGACAAAGCAATCGACATCGGCAATCGTGAGGCCAACGCTTTCCACGGCGGTGGTAATAGCATCGGCAATGTTTCTGACCGCATGTTTAAAGACCTCCGGTCCTTCCATGCGCAAATGACCCACCGTCTGCGTAGACGAGGGTCCACCATCGACATAGAGCAAATCCCGATAGTCACCATCAGAACGCAAATACGATGTAAGCACACCCCGATCAGAGTTATCGCCAGTACCCTCGCCAGCTTGAAGCACAATCGCACCGGCGCCGTCACCGAACAAAACGCAGGTTCCGCGATCTTCCCAATCGAGAATACGCGAAAATGTTTCTGCCCCAATAACAAGACAATTCTTACTTTGACCGGCTTTTATGAAATTGTCCGCCGTTGCGGTTGCGTAAATAAACCCAGAGCACACCGCTTGAAGATCAAAGGCTGCACCTTGTTTGATACCAAGAGCTGATTGCACGGTCGCAGCCGTAGCTGGAAATGTTTGGTCCGGTGTCGCTGTTGCCAAGACAATCAGGTCTATATCTTTAGCATCGACGTCGGCATTTTCGAGAGCTTGTTTCGCCGCAGCGATTGCCAGATCGGATGTCATTTCATCATCGGCTGCGATATGTCTTTGCCGAATACCTGTGCGCGTTACGATCCATTCATCGCTGGTATCGACCAAACGCGCCATATCTTCATTGGTTAGAATCTTTTCAGGTAGATAGGCACCTACACCTTTGACAATCGAACGGATCATTTAACTCGCTACTACTTCTTGTGAAACATTACTGTCAGGATCATTCGTTTCTAAGTCGGCAAGCTCTACCAGCCGCGCTTCGATAGAATGTTTGAAATCGCTCTCAGCCATATCAATCGCAACATCAAGAGCACTCGCAAATCCTTTACCATCGGTCCCGCCGTGGCTTTTTACCACCAGACCATTAAGGCCAAGAAAAACCCCACCATTGAGGGATCTAGGATCCATCTTCGCGCTGAGTGCTCTGAAAGCCCCTGCGGCAAAAAAAGCACCCAGTCGGCCCCAAAAAGACCGTTTGAGAGCAAGACGTAGGAAGTGTGCGAACTGACGAGCGGTACCCTCCGCAGTTTTGAGCGCAATATTACCGGTAAAGCCATCTGTGACGATGACATCGACCGTACCCTTGGCAATATCATCACCTTCCACGAAGCCAAAATAGTTCATTTCCAAAGGTGAATCTCTTAAGACCTTTGCAGCCGCTTTGATCTCGTCATGCCCTTTGACTTCTTCGACACCGATATTGAGCAGTCCGACAGATGGATTGGGAAGCCCCAACGCAATTGCATAGGCCTCACCGAGAATGGCAAATTCAACAAGCTGACGACCGTCGGTTGCGATATTGGCACCGAGATCGAGGACAACAGATTCACCACGTTCAGTCGGCCATAAAGCAGCAATCGCCGGACGAGAAATATTCGGCATCGTTTTCAATTGAATTTTGGCCATCGCCATCAGCGCGCCAGTATTGCCCGCGGATACCGCGACATGCGCGTTGCCCTTGCGCACATCATCAATCGCCAACCACATGCTGGTTTTGCGGCCACGTCTAACGGCTTCGCTGGGCTTGTCTTCCATGAGCACTGATTCATCCGTGTGGACAATTTCAGCTGCATCACTCAAACCCCTTTGCGCCTTGACCAATGGCTTTAACAATCCTCCATCACCGTGGAGACGAAACCGCACACCGGGATGGCGCAACAAAGCAATCGCGGCACCCTCGACAACAATGTCTGGAGCCTGGTCGCCACCCATCGCGTCTAGGGCAAGAATCAGTGTTTCAGTCACCCCAACCCCATTCGCTTAGTTTCACAGAAAGCTTGTAGCTCGAATTGATTACCGTAATACGAAAGCGCGTCTCAGCTAAATGGACTCGCTAGGCTCAACGACTTCACGGCTATCATAGTGCCCACAAGACCCACAAACATGGTGAGGGCGCTTGAGTTCGCCACAGTTTGGGCATTCATTGTAAGACGCCGCTGCCAAGGCATCATGACCGCGTCGCATGTTGCGCTTTGAAGGAGTGGTTTTTCTCTTTGGAACAGCCATGGCTTATTCTTTCGTCGTTAAATCCATTACTTTCGGGTCTCTTGGACCGCATCACTAGGTACACCCGAAACTTCAAGGCGCGGGCGAGCCG
>JAJFIN010000262.1 GCA_021774955.1 Alphaproteobacteria bacterium
ATTCAATTATCAAAGTGGTATCAGCGTCACAAGCTCAGGATCTTGCTTCATTTGCGATGGACCTTGAAGACATGGGTGGCATGTTGTCTGGTGACGAAAGTGCAATGAGCGCGGCATTTCAGGATTCATTCATGTGGATGCCAGGCTTACGCATCGCTGGTGGAACTGACGAAGTTCTCAGAAACATTATTGCTGAACGGGTCCTTGGCCTACCGCAAGATCCGAGGGCGGATAAATCAAAACCGTTCAATGAATTGCCAACTGGTCGATAGAGACCGTACACAACGGAATATAAATAACAAGAGGCCCATATGGGCCTCTTGTTTTATTACTCAGCCGCCCGCATTCGTGTTTGCTTTCTTCGTTCCGCAGGTTTTGGTCTTGCGGCTTTTTTCTTGGTGCTTTTTTTTGGTTGGGTGGTTGTTGTCTGGCTTTTTGAGGTTTTTGCGAGTGTTTCACTCAAGTATTTTCCAGTGAAAGAAGCTTTGCTCTTGGCAATCTTTTCTGGTGGACCTGACGCTACAATCTTACCTCCGCCATCACCTCCTTCAGGGCCTAAGTCGATAATCCAATCTGCAGTTTTGATGACTTCCAAATTGTGTTCGATGACAATTATCGTGTTTCCTTGATCAACCAATTCATGAAGGACGTCGAGAAGTTTGCGCACGTCATCAAAATGCAGACCTGTGGTTGGTTCATCAAGAATATAAAGTGTGCGGCCGGTCGCACGACGTGAAAGCTCTTTTGCGAGTTTAACTCTTTGCGCTTCACCGCCGGACAGAGTGGTCGCCTGTTGGCCGACTTTTATGTACCCCAACCCAACTCGTTTTAGTGTGTCGAGTTTTTCGCGCACGGCCGGAACGGCTTTGAAAAACTCAGCACCTTCTTCCACATTCATATCGAGCACGTCAGCGATTGATTTATCCTTGAATGTGATTTCTAGAGTTTCTCGGTTATAGCGTTTGCCATGGCATTCATCGCACTGAACATAAACGTCCGGTAGAAAATGCATCTCAATTTTTATGACACCATCGCCTTGACAGGCTTCACAGCGACCGCCTTTGACGTTGAAAGAAAAACGTCCAGGTTTATAACCACGTGTCTTTGCTTCGGGTAATCCTGCGAACCACTCTCTGATGGGAGTAAATGCTCCAGTGTAGGTTGCCGGATTGGAACGTGGGGTTCGGCCAATCGGCGATTGGTCAATATCTATGATCTTATCTAGGTGTTCTAATCCATCGATTTGATCGTGTTCGCCCGGATGGACCCGCGCGTTGTTTAATTTGCGGGCTATAGCTTTGTAAAGCGTTTCGATAATGAGAGTGCTTTTACCGCCGCCTGAAACACCGGTGACGCAAGTAAATAGACCAAATGGGATTTGGGTGGTTACGTTTTTCAAATTGTTGGCACGTGCACCAGCAACCACAAGTTGACGATCTGGGTCATTCTTGCGTCGTTGAGCGGGCATTGGAATTTGTTTGAACCCTGTTAGATATTGCCCGGTCAAACTTTTTGCCGATTGCATGATTTTCGCAGGCGTACCGTGAGCAACAACCTGACCGCCATGAATGCCCGCACCCGGTCCCATATCGACGACATAGTCTGCGGCCAAAATTGCTTCTTCATCGTGCTCAACAACGACCACAGTGTTTCCGAGATCGCGTAGATTTTTAAGGGTTTCAAGAAGTCGCGAGTTATCGCGCTGGTGAAGACCAATGGAGGGTTCGTCTAACACATAGAGCACGCCGGTCAGACCAGAGCCTATTTGGGATGCGAGGCGGATACGTTGAGATTCACCACCAGACAGTGTCCCGGAAGCACGTGAAAGTGTTAAGTATTCTAGTCCGACATTGTTCAGGAATGTAAGACGTTCTCTGATTTCTTTCAGTATACGCCCCGCTATTTCATTCTGCTTTGAAGTCAATTTTTTTGGTAGCGTTTCGAACCAAATATGGGCTTGTTTTATTGACATTTCCGCAACGAGACTGATGTGAAGATCGTTGATCTTTACGGCCAAAGCCTCAGGTTTCAGTCTGTGTCCTGCGCATGCTTCACAGGCTGCTTTACCTTGGAATTTTTCTAATTCTTCTCGCACCCAGGCAGATTCGGTCTCCCGCCATCGGCGCAGCAGATTTGGTACAACACCTTCGAACGGCTTCTTTGTTTCATAGCGGCGAACGCCGTCATCATAAATGAACTTTACCTCATCGTCACCGGTACCCAGCAGGACAATGTTCTGGGCTTGTTCGGAGAGTTCATTCCAAGCTTTCTTCATCGAAAATTTGTATTTACGAGCCAATGCCTCCAGCGTTTGTTGGTAATAAGGCGAAGAGGTTTTTGACCAGGGAGCAATAGCCCCATCGCGTAAAGACAAACTCTCATCAGGGACAACGAGATCGGGATCGAAGTAGTTCTGGGTGCCGAGCCCATCGCAAGTAGGACAGGCGCCGAATGGATTGTTGAAGGAGAATAATCGCGGTTCAATTTCTTCAATCGTAAATCCGGATACCGGGCAGGCAAACTTAGCTGAAAAAATAATCCGTTCTGGTGTTTCTTCGGAGTCTTTTCTGTCAGCCAATTCTACCATTGCTAAACCGTCCGCTAGGGACAACGCGATCTCAAGGGAATCGGCTAAGCGATTGCCCATATCACCGCGCATGACCAGGCGATCCACAACAACGTCAATGTCATGTTTGACTTTCTTGTTGAGGGTAGGCACTTCTTCAATGGGATAGAATTCACCGTCTACTTTCACCCGCTGGAACCCTCGCTTTTGAAGGTCAGCAAATTCTTTACGATATTCCCCTTTCCTGCCGCGTATTATTGGAGCGAGAAGATAAAGCCTTGTACCATCTGCAAGCTCGGTAAGCCTATCAACCATTTGCGTGACAGTCTGACTCTCAATGGGTAATCCCGTCGCTGGTGAATAAGGGATGCCCACGCGGGCATAGAGAAGCCGCATGTAGTCATAAATTTCAGTTACCGTTCCGACCGTAGATCGCGGATTGCGTGACGTTGTCTTCTGCTCAATGGATATGGCTGGAGAGAGGCCGTCTATCTGATCGACATCCGGCTTTTGCATGAGTTCAAGAAATTGCCGTGCATAGGCTGACAGACTTTCCACATACCGACGCTGACCTTCTGCGTAGATAGTGTCGAAGGCCAGAGACGATTTGCCTGATCCAGAAAGACCGGTGATCACGATAAGCTTGTCACGCGGCAGATCAACATTGACGCTGCGTAGATTATGTTCGCGTGCCCCCCGCACCGAAATCGTTTTTCTCATAAAATTATTGCTCTCTACGCCAAATTGCTTTTATTTCGACTCATTTTAGTATAGAACATTACGGGAACATTAATAGAGCGAACCTGAAGGAACGTCTCGCTAATTGTCGGTGGCTTTCTTCGACGACTTTAGGCTAGTGTCCGTAAAATTTTCAAATCAAGTCTTAGAAAGTGGGGCTCATTATGGCAGGCAGTGTCAACAAAGTCATTCTCGTCGGCAATCTCGGTGCCGATCCTGAAGTACGCAATACGCAGGATGGCAGACCTATCGTCAATTTGCGCCTGGCGACCTCAGAAAATTGGAAAGACCGTAATACTGGTGAGCGGCGTGAACGCACAGAATGGCATCGCGTGGTCATCTTTTCTGAAGGTCTTGCGAAAGTTGCTCAG
>JAJFIN010000263.1 GCA_021774955.1 Alphaproteobacteria bacterium
TAGCTTCATCATGAGTGGCACTGGTATCGTCGCCCTAGCCGGGATTGTCGTGAACAACAATATTGTGCTGATCGATACGTTCCAAAGGCTGCGCCAATCGGGGATGGACCTTCATGAAGCAATCGTCCGTACCACCGCACAACGATTGCGCCCCATTTTGCTGACCACAATCACGACGATTTTTGGCCTCCTGCCCATGGCGCTTGGGGTCAGCATCAATTTCTTCTCCAGAGAAGTGACCCTGGCGAACCCGGTCTCTTATTGGTGGACCCAAATGTCGACGGCGGTGGTTTGGGGCTTGGGCTTTTCAACATTGCTGACCCTATTCTTGACGCCCTGTTTGCTGATGGTGCCCAGTCACATGAAGGCGTTCTTTAAGCGCCAAAGTTGGGGACGACGGCGGATTTCGGCAAATGATGCTGGGCCGATTGGCGAGTTGGCTCCGCAACCGATTATTGAGCAGGCCGCGGAGTAGAGTATCAAACGCTCCTCCGGACTAACGAAGCGCGATCTGGGGAGTTTCTTCATTGCGGCGCAGCTTACTTTCCATGACGCAATATTCTTGCAACCTAAAGCTGGCTATCGTATAACGCGATATTAGCTTTCTAAGCTACCTATTGGGGATGAGCTTCATTGCTTGGCTGAACTATGAACAGCAGTTTCACAAGACTTACAACTATCCTATCTGTGATCGCTTCATTGCTCGTGGCCACATCGGCTCAGGCAAGATTTTTGTCCACTGATCCGGTTGGGTATGAGGATCAGATGAATCTTTATGCGTACACGCATAATGATCCTGTTAACCTGTTCGATCCTTTGGGGGATGCGTCCTATGTTGTAGCCCGAAGGTTGGATCATCCAATTCTTAGGCTTCGATATGGCCATGCCTTTGTTGTAACTGATGCTGAATTTGTCGGCGATCAAAATGCAAATGTTCATTCTTTTGGTAAACTTGCCAACGGAAACATGGGGAATGTAACAGACAACACTAGGGCCGCTGAAATTAGCAGTTCCACAAGTGACAGTGATAGAGCTGCGTGGGGAGGATTGAGCCCAGGTGCAAGTTCCAATATCGTTCAAATTAACGCCCCCGATTGGCTGGTTAATCTTTTTGTTGATGCAATTCCGGAGAACCGCCCTTACGATATAACTCCAAGAACTGGAGAACGTGGACGCGGACAAAGTAAGAGAAATGCAACACCAGAAGTTAACAGCAATACTGCTGCTTTTGGAGTTGGGGATGGTGCAAACAATGCAGCAGGGAATGGTAATTTATCAAGAAACAGTTTTTCGTTGGTTCTGCCTGGGGCAAGCGCCTCGGGTAAACTTGGATTAACTTACGATCCGAGCACCGGCAAGGTCAGAGTCAAACAAGAAACTGCTTCCACAGGAACACACCTCCGAAAATCCAGAGATATTAAAGTTAAGTAGAATTGAATATTCAGGTTTGTTGGCTTTGTTGTATATAACTCACGACAGGGTATTTCCGAATTGAGAAAATCGAGAATGATTAAGTGGATCGCTTTAGGTGTGTTGTTGTTGTACATTGCGGCGGTATTTTCACCCCTACCGAGATATATTGGCCGCTCGAATGCCCCTCTCGCTGCTTTATTTTCTCCTCCAAGTTTTAATTTTGTTGAACATTATGAAGATGGCAGCGTCTATGGATTTAGGATTGGCTCTAGCAAAGAGGAGGTTGTCAATCAAATTGAGCGTCTGGGACTTTCAGAGTTCCGATTTCATAGGTTGTACAGGGAAGAATCTCAAGATCCTCTGATCCGAGTGTTTGACAATAAATTGGATCTTTTGAATTGGGGAGAAGAAAGAGATATTTGGCGTATCGCCTATTTCAAGAAATCCAACGAAACCATTTTTTCCGACTGGTCTTTTACCTTCTTTTTCTCTGACCATAGATTGGAGAAAATCAAAGTGGGAGTCGTCAATTTCGAGGCAATATAGCTGAACTGGAAAGCCAAAATTAGCTTTGAGTTCAATGCGACGTAAAGTTCGCTAACCAAAGTGGATCACTTTCTCTTACACTAATTTCGTGCCAGCATATGGTGCTGTACTCTAAAAATAATCGTGAAACTGGCGATCTATAAAGTGTGTAAAAATATTATCCCCGCATCGATTCTTCTGGCAAACTTGGTGTTAATCGCCAGTGCATCCGCCGGAGTCTCTGCTTCTGATACTACTTCACCATTGAAGGCCACTCAACAGATTCATGACTTTATGGCGAAGGCGGATGAAGGTGATGTTGACCTGGCGAGAATTAAACTAACCTTTGATAAGATCATTGACCCGAGCATTGATGTTGAGGTCAGTATATCGCAAATCGATCTTATGATTGAGGTTGTTCAATCAATGGCAGGCAGAGATGCCACAAGCGCCGGTAAGATCGTTGCCATCAAGAAATATATTTATGAGCCAGGTGAATGGAACAACAACCGACCGTATCAATATGACCACAATGACCCGCTCGGAACAAAACTTTCAAACAAACTAATGCCGAACTATATGATCAGCCGACGTGGCAATTGTATCACCATGCCATTCCTGTTTCTCATCCTCGCTGATCGTATGGGGTTAAATGTCACGACCTCCACGGCACCGCTCCATGTGCTCGTGAAATGGACGGAAGATGAAACCGGGATTACGCGAAACCTTGAAACAACAAGCGGCGCAAACCCCGCGAGAGATGTCTGGTACAGACAAAACATGCCGATGACTGATGTGGCATTGGAACAGGGTGTCTATCTCGATTCACTGAGCACCAAAGAAACCATTGCTGTCATGGCCACAGTGCTTGTGGAGCACTATATGGAACTCGGTGAGTATGATCAAGCGATCCGCACTGCCGAAGCGATACTGCGTTACTATCCCAAATATGCCTTTGTTCATGTCAAGAAAGGTACGGCCTACTACCGTTTACTGGCTGAAAACTTTTACAGCAAATATCCCGCACAGCATGACATTCCCAAGGGTCTGCTCGGTCAGTATAGCTATTTTACTGACAACAACCGCGAAGCATTTATGCGCGCGCAAGCCCTTGGCTGGCAACCGGCTCAATAGAACAGCCATATGTCTGATCTATTGAGATAATCCAATATTTTCTTTGGGACTTGCCGGAGACTGGGCGCTTTCTCCGCTTCCCTTCCCGACCACCCGATAGGGCTACCATGGTTGGGAAGGGGAGCGGAGAAGAGCCATATAAAAGAGGAGAAGTCAGCATTCGTAAATCGACTTAGGTATGGATTCCGTTATCAAGCCCCGTGTGACGGCCAAGTTCACCGGCTCGAGTGAAGACCAAGACGAGGCAGCAGCGTTCCTCGGGTTTGCTTTGTTGTTGTCACTGTTCCTGATGGCGATGATCCTGATCACCCAGTTCAACAGTTTTTATCATTCTGCTCTCATTCTGTTCTCGGTCATTCTGTCGACGGTGGGTGTGTTGCTCGGTCTGATGATTACTGGGCAGAAGTTCAGTTTCATCATGAGTGGAACGGGGATCGTCGCCTTGGCGGGGATTGTGGTGAACAACAATATTGTGTTGATCGATACGTTCCAAAGGCTGCGCCAATCGGGAATGGAACTTCATGAAGCAATCGTCCGTACCACCGCACAAAGATTGCGCCCTATTCTACTGACCACAATAACGACGATTTTTGGCCTCCTGCCCATGGCCTTGGGTATCAGCGTTAACTTCTTCTCCAGAGAAGTGACGCTGGCGAACCCGGTGTCTTATTGGTGGACCCAAATGTCGACGGCGGTTGTTTGGGGTCTCAGCTTTTCAACATTGCTGACCTTGTTCCTGACGCCCTGCTTGCTGATGGTGCCCAGTCACATGAAGGTGTTCTTTAAGCGCCAAAGTTGGGGACGACGGCGGATTTCGGCAAATGACGCTGGGCCGATTGGGGAGTTGCCAGCGCGGCCGATTGTTGAGCAGGCCGCGGAGTAATTAGGCATTATGCCTCATTGTCATCCCAGCCGTTATATGAGCCAAACCGTAGGTTTGGTTGCGAATGTTAGAGCCGGGATCCAGGATGACGTACACGGAGTATACTATTTGAGAGCCTGCGCGAGATAGTTCTGGATTCCAGACATGAACCTGTGGTTCATTCTGGAATGACACCATTGATGTTGGGGGAACCCCGCCGATGGTTCGAGACGCGATCAGAGATAGCTCCTCACCATGACGCCTGTCTTTTTATGTCACCCTGAGGAGCGTCTCGAAGGGCGGAAAAGAATTCATCGGGAAGGACTGCCTCACAGAGCCGAACCCGCTCCCCTTCACAACCACCCGAAGGGCTACCATGGTTGTGAAGGGGAGCGGGCAATGATGACTGACTAAACACTCTCCCGTTACGCTTCCCCAGAAAATGCGCAGCATTTGTCTGGGGTCCACTCACGTTTCCACCATGCAGTGAGGTGATGGGCGCGCAGCTTGTGACCACCACTGAGCTAAAACTTCTTTCGTGATACTTTACCGATCAGCCATTGGACCCTCGATCAAGTCGAGGGAAGCAAAGAGATGGGCTATGGTCTCACTCACCCCCCTCCCTTGCCAATGTCCGGAATC
>JAJFIN010000264.1 GCA_021774955.1 Alphaproteobacteria bacterium
ATCTTTGCCTACATACTCATTCATCTGAAGCAAGATCAACTGTCGTTTGCTTTCTTTGTTCTTGTGTATACCCAAAATGTCTGTTGGGAGCCCCACTCTGTTCGTTTTACCTTGGAAAGCTTGAGGAACTGCATCCAGACCGGTTCCCACAATAAAAAAGCTGGTGTCATTACCCGTCGGTTCCTGGTCCATACAGGCAATTGTCACGGCCTCCGGATAGACCGGCGTAACATCAGCACCAAAAACAAAGGGGAGCCGCGCGACAATTCGTGGGCCACCAAGGGGATTTACACCATCAAACGAAAGCAAATCTGGCCACCATGGTTGCTCTTCATCGATCTGTGGAAACGGCAAAACACCAATCATGCCCCTGGCAGTTAACACTGCATCGAGAGCCTTACACGCACTGTCGAAAATATGAAGTGGCGTCGCTTGGCCGTATGACGCTCGCACGAGATCACGAAAACCAGCATGTTCCAATTTACCGTGGAAAAGAGCAACATCCAAGGGGCCCTGCAAACGGGTCTTGGCATTAATCAACTCGCGCCATAATTGGGCAATGACATGAAACGGTAATTCACCCTGATGGCGTCCATGAAGGCGCCGCATAATATCAGCCTCACGCGCCGGGCGCATCGCCAAGCTCGGCACAAGAACACCGCCTTGATCCAATTCTGCTTTATCATTTTTGACTTTGGCCACGCCATGAACAATCTCCGTCCGACGAATGAGAAGGTCGTGGATTTGGTCGTCAATCTCATCAATCTGCTGGCGCAGCGCATCTAAACGGGCCGTTTCCTCGTACATCCCTCAAGGCCTTTCCATATGGTCAACTTGGTGCAACGATCAACACCATCCACGGGATACCCTAACCTAAAGCAAAGAAACCATTGACAGGTCAAGGCACGCGACCTTAGCAATATCCGCTCGCGTAAGATTTTCATTGTAAGTGACAAGACGAGCACTGTGCCCATGCCTTCCAATCAGACCAACAAAAGCACCGAAAAGCAGAGTAGGCACTCGCTCAAAGGTCAGAAACTTGCGCTAAAACAACCGTTATCCTTAGACGGCGGGGGATTTTTGGACCCTGTCACCATAGGGTACCAAACTTACGGCACATTGAATGCAGACAAAACCAACGCAATTCTTGTCTGTCACGCTCTGACCCTCGATCAACATGCCGCTAACGAACACCCTCTCAATGGTCGTTCGGGCTGGTGGGATCACATTATCGGTCCAGGCAAACCCATCGACACCGACAAATATTATGTCATTTGCCAAAATGTAATTGGTGGTTGCTTAGGAACCACAGGGCCGGCTGAACTCAACCCCAAAACAAACGAACCCTACGCTCTTTCTTTTCCGATCATCACCATTGGAGATATGGTGCGTGCGCAGGCGATGGCATTAGAGCAATTGGGTATTGATAGCTTATTTTCGGTCATCGGCGGATCGATGGGCGGCATGCAAGTGTTGCAATGGGCCGTTGATTATCCTGGCAAAGTGTTTTCTGCTATTCCTATCGCCACCGCTGCTCAGCATTCAGCACAAAATATTGCTTTCCATGAAGTTGGCCGTCAAGCCATAACGGCCGACCCAAACTGGCGTGGCGGTGCCTACCTTAGTGAAGGTGTAAAGCCTCACAAAGGTTTGGCTGTCGCACGGATGACTGCCCATATAACGTATTTGTCGGAACCTGCATTGCAGCAAAAATTTGGTCGCAATCTTCAGGACAGGGACAAACTAACGTTTGGTTTCGACGCAGATTTCCAAGTTGAAAGCTATCTACGACACCAGGGGATTACCTTCGTGGATCGGTTCGATGCTAACAGCTATCTCTATATCACACGCGCGATGGACTATTTCGACCTCGCTGCCGACCACGACAGCTCACTGGCTGAGGCTTTCCGCAATACCAAAACGCGCTTCTGTCTAGTCTCGTTTACCAGCGACTGGCTTTACCCCACGGCTGAAAGCAAAGCCATCGTCAAAGCCCTCAATGCCGTTGCAGCCAATGTCAGTTTTGTTGAGATCGAAAGCGATAAAGGTCATGACACGTTTCTGCTCGACGAACCAGAAATGTTCGCCACCATATCAGGCTTCCTTGATTCCGCTGCCCGCGCACGCGGATTGGAGAAACGGAGGTCAGCGTGACATCACCATCAAACCGGAAATCAAATCTCCGTCCAGACCTTGCCTTGATTGCAGATATGATTGAGCCGCAGACACGTGTACTTGATATCGGCTGTGGCGACGGTGCTCTCTTAGAGTATTTGCAGGAAAACAAAAGTGTTGACGCAAGAGGCGTTGAGCTATCCCAAATCGGCGTGAATGCTTCTGTGGCGCGAGGCCTGTCGGTCATTCAGGGAGATGCTGATACGGATCTGATCGACTACCCCAACGACGCCTTTGATTATGTTGTTTTGAGCCAAACCATTCAGGCAACGCGGAATCCTCGCCAAGTTTTAGAAGAACTGCTACGCATCAGTCACCGAGCAATCGTTTCACTACCAAACTTCGGTCACTGGACCGTTCGGACTTCCCTAATGTTTGGCGGCAAAATGCCCGTCACAAAATCACTTTCTGACCCCTGGTATTCAACGCCGAATATTCACTTTTGTACGATTCGAGATTTTGTTGATCTTTGCACGGACATGGAATCGGAAATCGTACAAGCTTATACACTCGGTCGAAATGGAAAAACATCCGCATTTTCATCAAAATCCATGTTGACTAATTTCTTAGGTGAAAATGCTGTGTTTTTGTTAGCACGCTAATTTTCAATGAAACCAGCTCGTGCTCCACATCCTAATCTATGGATTTATAGCTGCGATGGGCGCCGTCTAGCCTCACTGGAACTGGATTGAGGACACGAATACGTCGAGAGGATCGCGCCAGCTTCAAGTTTCTCGGCAGTGCGTAAATTTGCTTCGTTGCTTCGACGATCATGACGCCACCGTATCGCGACCATACGCGCCTCCCCACTGATTCGAAAGCCGCCGCACTCTTAACCATGAAGCGAAACGCAAACGGCGGATAGAACAATGCCTGTTCACAATGTTCAAAAGTAAATTGATGGTTCTTCAACAGCCTCAAAATTTGATTTTTCGAGTACGGGTGCCCATGACCAAAGGGAGTCGCATCAGACCGCGCCCATACGCCATGGCGGTGAGGAACCACAGCAATGATGCGTCCGGTCGGCGACAAAACACGCCACAATTCTTGTAAAAACAGCGGTAGCGCTTCAGAACTCTCGACAGAATGAGCAAGCAATATCCGATCAATCGAAGAATCCGGCAATGGCAACCGTGTATCTTCCACCAGGCTCGTCAAGTTCGCACCACCGCGCGGCCACCGAATAACACCTTGGCCCGCAGGCATAAACGAAATCAATCTTTGGGCTTCGCTACGAAACGGAGCAAGAAAAGGCGTTGTATAGCCAATACCCAATACATCCTGACCTTTGACATCTGGCCACGTTTCACGCAATCGTTTGCGCATCAATTGGCTTATCGATCGGCCCAAGGGAGTGAGATAGAATTCCCGCAAATCAACCACATCCATGTGCATCGGACACACCTTTTGAAGTTATTTCGAAAAGCGTTTGAGCTTCTTCCACCCACCACTATTGTGCACTAAGATATCACAAATACAAAAGCATACGAGAGAAGCATGTCAAACCCCATTGAAATTCGACAAATCCCCTGCCTTAGCGATAATTATGGTTACTTGGTTCACGATCCAGTGACCAATATGACAGCGACGATCGACACACCAGATGCCGAAGCGATCAAAGACGCTCTGTCGGAAAATGGTTGGAATCTTTCCCATGTTCTGAACACCCACCATCACCCAGATCATGCAGGAGGCAATCGGCAGCTAAAGAAAGAAACTGGATGTACGATCATCGGACCGCGCGCAGAGGCCAATAATATACCAGCAATTGACGAAGAAGTAGGGGATGGTGATTGCGTAAGTATTGGCTCTCTCAACGCAGTTGTATATGACGTGCCCGGACATACACTAGGGCACATAGCCTATTGGTTTAAAGATCACGGAGTTGCTTTTGTTGGAGACACACTCTTTGCACTCGGATGCGGGAGAGTGTTTGAAGGTACGCACAGACAGATGTGGGAAAGTCTTCAAAAGCTTATGGCGATGCCAGACGACACGCTTATCTATTGTGCCCATGAATACACCCAAGCAAATGCTAAATTTGCCCTCAGTGTCGAGCCGCAAAATACTGCCCTTGTTGAGCGGTGTGATCAAATCAGCGCCCTACGCGCAGAAAACAAACCGACTGTGCCGTCATCACTGGGTTTGGAAAAAAAAACCAACCCGTTTCTCAGGCCTACTAGCAAAATGCTTCAAGAAACTCTTGGCATGCTTGGCAGCAACCCCATTGATGTTTTTTCCGAAACACGAAGGCGCAAGGATAATTTCTAGCAGTTTGTCTACGCCACACACTGTTAGAGATTGTTTTTTAAAAACAATTGGATCGCACGTGACGAGGGACGCCCTTCAAGCCCGCCGTTCTGCGCATACACAATCACCAAGTCTTGCGATTCAAGTCGAAGTTGCTTTGTCTCACCGACTTCAAAACTCACACGCACAATCTTCTGCGCAAGGGCATTTCGGCTATCATCATCATGAGCCATATCTACCAACGCATTGCCGGTATTGTTAACCGCGTCCCATAAAATCGCCATCGTTGCTTCATCAACGATCTCTTCACCCCAGTGAGTGACAAGCGGAATATCCAAACCAAATTCCTGATCAAGCCTTTTCGACACCGCCCCCATTCGGGTTTTGATCTCACCCTGAGTATGAATTTCAAGAGCAAGGGGATCAGCGCCTGCAGCTCGGCCAAATGCTTCTCCGACCGCCTGCTCATCATCATAATAAGTCGCACCACCAAATGGCATCAATCGAAGAACCGTTATCCCCGTTTCATCCTTGAGAAACATGTCACCCCGTGGGCCCGGCACCATATCCAATAGCAAGATTTCCTTTGAATCATCAAATCTCAAGCGGGCGGTTTCATGGGATCGGTCAAGAATAAAGCCCACGTCCCCATTCTCCGATGAATAATATCCGACGCGCGGATCTTCTGACCCACCGCCATCGAATGCTCGAGCCGAACCCCCAAGCATCAAGACGCTAGAAAGTAATAAAACAAACAGATCTATGACACGGACAACGTGACGCATCGATTTCTTCACCTTTTCCACCCCTGTGGAGGCGGATTTGTAGGATCAAGATATGGCCATTTTATGATGGAAATAGTTATGACTTTGGCTATTAAAAGTCGTGCGCGGCCCTTTAGTATTACAACTAAAGATACCGCGCACAAAGTTTTGCCCTAGGTTATGTATTGGGCGCCATTAGCTGTAAGTGTCGAAGCTGTGATAAACCCGGACTTCTCGTCGGCTAAGAACAAAGCGCAATGGGCGATCTCTTCAGCTTTGCCAAGTCGGCCAACAGGGATTGAAGCAATAATAGAATCCAACACCTTTTGAGGAACGGCAGCCACCATATCGGTATCCACGTAACCTGGAGCGATGCAATTAACCGTTATGTTTTTGCGCGCCGTCTCTTGAGCTAGCGCTTTAGTAAATCCAATGACGCCTGCTTTTGCTGCTGAATAATTTGATTGTCCCATTTGGCCCTTTTGTCCATTGATCGAGCTGATGTTTATAATCCTGCCAAAGGAGCGCTCTCGCATCCCATCTAACACCGCATGGCACGTGTTAAACATCGAATCCAAATTGGTGCGGATAACCGCGGACCACATTTCTGGCGTCATTTTGTGAAGCATCGCATCCCGCGTAATACCAGCATTGTTAATCATCACATCAATGGGTCCAACTTCTTTCTCAATATTAGAAATTCCATCGGCACACGCACTAAAATCACCAACATCAAATTTAAATACAGGAATACCTGTCTCTTCTTTAAATGCGTTAGCCGCTTCATCATTACCACCATAGTTGGCGACCACCGAATATCCAGCGTCCCTAAACATCGTCGAAATTGCGGCTCCAATTCCGCGTGTACCGCCAGTCACCACTGCTACTTTTGACATTTCTCACTCCATTATTATTATTTTTTGTTTATTTATTTGTTCTTCCGGGCTATTGCAGGAAACACTCGAAGACCGCTCTAATCTCGCTCAACGCAAAGGGCAATACCCATACCACCACCGATGCATAAGGTTGCCAGCCCTCGCTTCGCATCGCGGCGTTGCAGTTCATGAAGAAGGGTTACCAGAACCCGGTTCCCCGACGCTCCAATAGGGTGGCCAATAGCAATCGCACCGCCATTGACATTTACTTTGGAGGTATCCCATCCCAGATCTTTATTAACTGCGCACGCTTGAGCAGCAAAAGCCTCATTTGCTTCAACTAGATCAAGGTCATCAGTGGTCCAACCTGCTTTTTCAAGCGCACGACGGCTCGCCGGTATGGGCCCCGTCCCCATGACCGAAGGATCCACGCCTGCTTGAGCCCATGAAACTATCCTAGCAAGCGGCTCAAGACCACGACGCTCTGCCTCTTCAGATCTCATAAGCAAAGTTGTTGAAGCTCCATCGTTGATGCCACTGGCATTGGCCGCTGTGACAGTTCCACCATCGCGCATGAAGGCTGGTCTCAATCCAGAAATTGCGTCGACGGTGACCCCTTTGCGAATGAACTCATCCTGTTCAAAAACAATTTCACCCTTTCGCGTTTTAATCGTCGTAGGAACAATCTCATCCTTGAACTTACCCTCTTCTTGCGCCTGTTCCGCTTTGTTTTGAGAAGCAACCGCAAAAGCATCCTGTTCATCCCGAGAAATCTGCCATTGTTCTGCAACATTCTCCGCTGTCTGCCCCATATGATAGCCATTGAACGCACACCACAAACCATCACGCACCATTGTATCGATAAATGAGGCATCACCCATTTTGACGCCTGCACGCAGATGAGAACAATGAGGTGAAAGGCTCATATTCTCTTGTCCGCCGGCAACAACAATATCAGAATCACCGTTCATGATGGCCTGGTGACCCAAAGCCACAGCTCTTAGTCCAGATCCACAAACCATATTCACACCCCATGCCGGGGAAGCTTCCGGAACTCCTGCGCTGATAGCCGCTTGGCGGGCTGGGTTTTGACCTTGCC
>JAJFIN010000265.1 GCA_021774955.1 Alphaproteobacteria bacterium
CGCGATCATCTGACAGTCATAGTATAGCAGAGCACCCGTTAGCCCTTTACGCTCAAATCCTGGTTCGAGCTGTATCGCTTCGGTTCGTGACAAGCGTCTATGGGAAGGTAGGCGCTGATCTTCATCATCCAATCGGTTTGAATCATAGGAAAGGAGATCATAAAGCGTCAGGCCGAGACTCATATACCAACGGCTGTTCTGGCCATGACCATAGGTGGGCACGAGAAACCGAAGAGGGGTAACCATGTGCGGCGCGACGATCTCCCAGATGCGGCGCTCGCGCAGAGATTCACGAATCAAGCCAAATTCCAAATTTTTGAGGTACCGCAATCCGCCGTGAATGAGCTTTGAGGAGGCTGACGTCGTGCCATGGGCGAAATCATTTTTTTCTACCAAAGCTACCTTAAGACCACGCAAAGCGGCATCCCAAGCGATGCTTGCTCCAGATATTCCCCCTCCGATGATCAGAAGGTCATATTCTTGTTCACTCATCTTTTCGAGATCGCGCATCCCGTGTGTCCTTGGTGATCTTTACTTGCGACCAGGTTTGTGGCTCAGTAAAAAAAAGTCAACTGGTCTTTGATGATGGCAGATTATGAAGGCTTGATTGTGAGGAGGAAGCAAGCGGTGACCCAGATCCAGGCAAACGGAATTAGCATTGAATATGAAACGCGCGGAAGTTCAGAAAACCCCGCATTGATGTGGATTTGTGGTTTGGGTAGTCAACTTGTTCATTATCCAGATGAATATTTTGATATGCTCGCGGCGCATGGTGTCTATGTGGTCCGCTTTGACAACCGTGACGTGGGTCTATCGACAAAGTTTGACGGCCAAGAAGTTCCCCCTCCCTCAGAAATTGTTAGCCAAGCAAAGGCGGGTCGTCCAGTTGAGTTGCCTTATAGTTTGTTTGACATGGTTGCTGATGTTGTTGGCCTGATGGATGCACTAAACATCGAACAGGCGCATATTGCGGGTATCTCGATGGGTGGCATGATTGCCCAGCTCACGGCTGCTGAGTATCCCAAGCGGGTGGTCAGTCTGTGTTCGATTATGTCAACAACTGGTGATCCTAGCTTGCCAACGTCTTCTCCGGAGGCCATTGCTGCATTAACTAAAGAATCCACGGATACATCCCGCGAAGCTGTGATCACTGATACCATAGAAGGTCGAAAAACTTATGCCAGTACAGCGTATCCGTATCCAGAAGAAAAGTTACGCGACATTATTGGGTGTTCCTACGACCGTTCGTATTATCCTGAAGGACAGACACGTCAATATGCAGCGGTAATTGCCAATGGAGATAGATCTCCGTTGCTCAGTCAAATTACAGCACCGACATTGGTCATTCATGGCAGTGTTGACACACTGGTCAGGCCGGACGGTGGTAAAGACACCGCTAAAAAAATCAAAGACGCACAGTTTGAGCTTATCGACGGTATGGGCCATGACATGCCGCCGGGCGTGCTACAGCTTCTCGCTGACCTGATAGGAAATCATGCTAAGGCAGCACACTAACTTGGGCTGGATATCAGAGGCGTGTCGTTAAAACGCCTCCGCATCCATGGCCATGATGGTATCGGCACCGGCGCAGGCTTTTGTCTTCAAACTGGATGTTTCCGGTAAGGACCGCTCCATCCAAAATTTGGCGCGAATGAGTTTGGCTTTAAGGAAGCGTTCGTTCTCAGCACCCTCTGCCAACGTTTGATGGATGATCTGCGCCATCTGCGCCCACACATATCCCAAGGCAACCACACCGAAGAGACGTAAATAATCGCTGGAGGCAGCGCCCGCATGGTCGAAATTTTTAGGGCCATTTTCAGCGAGCCACCAAGTTGCATTTTTCAAGTCTTCTAAGCCAGCTTTTAGTGGGATGGTAAAAGAGACCATATCTGCATCCGCTTCAGCACTTGAAATGAACGCGTCAACTTTTTCAAAGAAGACAAGTGGCGCTCTACCCCCATTGGCAGAAAGTTTACGGCCGACGAGATCGAGCGCTTGAACACCATTGGCACCTTCATAGACTTGATTGATGCGGGCATCACGGACGAATTGTTCCATACCATGTTCGCGGATGTAGCCATGACCACCGAAACATTGAAGGGAATTGTTTGCGGCTTCAAATCCCATATCGGTAAAGTACGCCTTTATAATAGGGGTCATGAGCTGTGTGAGATCGCTCGCGTCCTGTCGATCTTTTTCATCGGGTGCGGCACGCGATTCGGTGAACAGAAGTGAGATCCATAATGCCAGCGCCCGCGCGCCTTCAACAAAGGAACTAGACTGCAACAACATACGACGCACATCGGGATGGACAATGATCGGATCGGCTGGCCCGTCTGGGTTTTTAGCACCGGTCAGTGAGCGACCCGCTTGCCGGTCTTTGGCGTATGCAACGGCATTTTGATAAGCAACTTCACCAGCGGCAATGCCTTGGATGCCAACACCCATGCGGGCGGCATTCATCATACCGAACATGCCCGACATGCCTTTTGATTTTGATTTTTTTCCGTCGGAACCGGGTTCGGGTTTTTCGGGCTTCGGTCCTAGGCGATATGCAACCGCATCTTCAAAATG
>JAJFIN010000266.1 GCA_021774955.1 Alphaproteobacteria bacterium
CACGCCTTGCAAAAGCCGGGATCCTGTTCGCCATCGCCGGCGGCAGCTCAGGGACGGTCGAGGTTGAAAATGCCCGGCTGATCACGCAAACTGCTGGCAATGCTGTTGCGTATGGCCTGCCCTGGCAGACCGCTCTGGAGGCCATCACCATCAATCCTGCGCGAATTTTTGGGATTGACGATCAGTACGGCACTTTGGAATCCGGCATGACCGCCGACGTGGTGGTATGGGACGGTGACCCTCTGGAAGTCATGACGAATGCGGATGCGGTGATTATCAACGGCGAAAAAATCCCGCTCACCTCGCGCCAGACAAAACTGCGCGATCGCTATCAGGACCTGAGCGATACGACGGCACCCTTTATGTATAGATAAATTGTGCGGATAAAGCCGGCGGATGCCCGACCTAAGAGATGGATGACGCTTTGTACCGGAGACATAGGTAACACTTTTCGTCTTTTGGCGGAAGGAGTTGATGCCGTTGACGAAACCCCGATAGCGCAGCCCCCCTTTATGTAACTATGATATTGCCTTCGGTGGAAGGCCGAACTGGCTGTTCAGGCGTCGGTTCACTTCAATCGCCAGTCATTTGCACCTCCTGTTATCTCAGAAAGCACTCTCCACCTAATCGAGGCAAGTCCACTATGACGTGGATCACGAAACTGAATGTTTACGTGAGCTTATTGGCTATCGGCGGGATAATCTGGCTGAGAGTTCCCACGTTCCAATACGACGGCGGGAACGAAAGATACAGCGACTCAAGTCACAGAAATCAGCGCAGAGATTTCTCTCAACTCACGGTCCTATCACCAATCTCTTCAATGTCCACCACCACCTCATCTCCTGAACCACACTTCGAACTATCCGCAACCCAGACGATGGAGGAGTGGCAAGTTGTGACGACGGCAGTGTGAACCGCTCTAACGTCGAGATTCGTCTGGCCTGGCTCAAGTTAAGTTGACAGCCCCTGGTAGACACTCAAAAAACACCTTTGCTTTATGGGACCATCCATACATAATTAGGAGAATGGATCGACCAGCATGTGCATAAGCGATTTTCTTTTGCAGCTAGAGGGCGTTGTGTCTCAGGGGAGCGTCTCAGTTGCTGGCCAGCGCGCCCATGGGGAGGCTCTTTGTGACCCTTCGTATTTTTGAGCGCCGCCAGCAGGGGTTTGTGTCTGCTATCAAGCTGCTCGGCCTGTTATCCTTGTGCCTGATCTACTCGACCGTCCTTGCTGCTAAGGCTGATGCCCCGGAAGCAAACATCGGACAGTCACTGTCGTATAAGGTTTCTTGGCGGGGCATCGAAAATAAAACTTTGCTTGCACTCATTCAAAGCGCGTCACGCTTGGTCGCGTTCCGGTCTGAGCCGCCCTCCTTCCTGCCTGTTCTTGAACGGCGGATCGAAGCCGATTTGAAGCGCTTTCGGACCATTTTACGGTCGGAGGGGTATTATAGCAGCCGTATTACGTATCAGCTTGATGCGAGAAAGCTCCCTGTGTCCGTTGTTATCGAGATTGAACCAGGAGCTGCATACTCACTTAAAACTTTCGATGTCGTCTATGCCGCACAAAAACCCAAGCGCGCGCCCGATCTTGAGCCCCCCCTGGGTAGACCGGCGCGGACTCCTGCTATTTTGAGGGCCAGCGATCGGGTTATTCAGCACCTCGCCGAAACAGGTTATCCTTTTGCCGAAATCTCTGACCGTCAAATCATCGTCGATCACGACAGCCAGTCAGTTGCAGTTGCCCTAACCGTCGATGCTGGTCCTCTGGTGCGCTTTGGCCCCATGAACTTTGTGGGATTGAGGACTATCGAAGAACAATATCTCGATCGGCTCAAAACCTGGAAAGATGGGCAGGTGTTCAACCAGCACCTTATGGAAGACTACCGCAGGGTCCTATCAGGTTTGGGCCTTTTCGATTCAGTCCGGGTGGAACTGGACGAGGTGGCCAACGGATTGCAGGAACGATCTATTATCGTGACCGTTGCTGAAGCAAAGCGCCGTTCTGCTGGTTTTGGCCTGCAATATTCATCGAGCGAAGGCATTGGCGGTAATATATTTTGGGAAAACCGGAACTTTTTAGGGCGAGGGGAAGTGCTCGGTTTTGATATCGGGGCGACAGAAATTCAGCAGCAATTCGGCGTCAGGTACGTTAAGCCGCATTTCCGGCGGATTAATCAGAAGTTTCAGTCAAACTTCGTGATACGCCGCCAAACCACCGATGCTTTTGATGAACGCGCAGTGGCGACTTCGATTTCCTTGGATCGCCCCGTTGGCAATCGTTGGTCCCTTTCCAGCGGTGTTTTGTCTGAATTAACAGAAATTCGCGAGAATGGGTTTAAGGATACTTTCGTCATCCTGGGTCTTCCCCTGTCGATACGCCGCGACGCGTCAAATGATCCTCTTGATCCAACAAAAGGCACGCGTCTTTTTGGGCGGGTCATCCCGTATGTTTCGATTCATGAAAACTCTGATATGTTTGTGCTCGGCGAGCTTTCGAGTGCGGCCTATACCAGTCCTTTGGGCAAGCGCTTGACCCTGGCGATTCGGGCACGGCTTGCCTCCATTATCGGTGCGGCCACCGATGCCATTCCTGCCAGCAAAAGACTCTATGCCGGTGGTGGTGGCTCGATCCGCGGATATGAATTCCAGAAGGTCGGACCGCTGGATGCCACAAACGATCCCACCGGTGGTCGGTCCGTTTTCGAAGTCGGAGCTGAAATCCGCTGGCGCATCACCAGCAAAATCGGACTTGCGCCGTTTATTGACGGGGGAAACGTGTTCGACAAGAATTACCCGGATTTGTCCAAAAAGCTACAATGGGCGGCGGGAATAGGCGCACTATATAAAACACCGATTGGCCCCATTCGGTTTGACCTTGCGTTCCCGCTAAATCGCCGGGTCGGTGTCGATAACGGGTTTGAGTTTTATGTGAATTTAGGACAGGCCTTTTAGCATGTCGATCCACCAACGCGTCTTGCGCATCTTCCTCCGGATGGCTATTGCGCTGGTTGTCCTGGCTACGTTGACAGCCGCCGCTCTATACGGAATCGCACAAACGCAATGGGCGAAAAATCACCTTGCAGATATGATCGAAACAGCGATGCGCTCGGATGATGGCCGCAGGCTTCGCATCGGTCAAATTACCGGCGTAGGTCTGAGTAGGCTCCAATTTAGCGACGTCTCACTGGCCGATGGCGACGGCATCTGGCTCAATATCGACGAAGCAGAAATACGTTGGCGGCCCTGGCGGCTGATTATCGGCGCCCTGCGTATCGACACTTTATTGATTGCCAAACTTCATATTGAGCGCAAGCCTGTTTCACGCCAACCAAAATCCTTCCAAATTCCGTCCTTGCCGGATTTACCTCTAGCTTTAAACATAAGAGCGTTTGACATCTCCTCGCTCACAGTGGGGTCGGGTTTGTCGGCTGTCCCTGACGCGTTGGGCGCGCGCGGCGCGCTGGTCTTCGACAAAGGAGGAGACGCCCGCTTGGAATTGCAGACTGTGAGCGATAAAGAGGTCGACCTCAACATTGACATCGGCGCCAGGTATGATTCAGCTGCCGGCACATTGCGTCTCGACGTGGTAGCCGCTGATAGGAAAGGCGTCCTGTCATCATTTTTGGCCGTTCCTGCGGGCACGCCTGTCGCCATCGATATTCACGGCGACGGCCCGACCGAAGCCTGGCGAGGACGCGCTCTGTTCAACGTGGATGCGAAATATCTGCTTGACGCCGAAGTGACGTCCGAGAAAATCGGTGAATCCACGCGGCTGCGTATTTTCGGCACCCTTGATCCTCCGATTCTTCTGTCACAAAAACTCCCAACCATTATAGCTGGACCCTACGCCGTCGATATCGCGCTTGACCTTGAGCGTGCGGCGCCGCACCGGCTCCACGAGCTTTCCCTATCAAATGACGCCATTGCAATGACTGCTCATGGATCAATCGATCTCACGCAACAAAGTCTCGACGTTAACTTCACTTTTGCAAGTCTGGATGCGCAGGCGCTGCAAACGCTTGCCCCACCGCTCTCCCTCGACGGGGTCGCCGGAACCGGACGGCTCACAGGGCCGCTTGCCACCCCCCGTGTTTCTATCGCGCTCAAGGCGGATAATCTCGGCATTGCCGAACTGCAATCGGCTCAATCTGAAGTGCGGGTCCTCATAGAAAACATCGCGCCTTCCGCCAACGAAGGACCCGTGAGCATTACTGTTGACGGGACGTTGAATGACGCCGAACGCCGGGCCGGCGACGGTGAGACAATTGCGGTCGGCGATATAGTCTGGGTTATTGAGAGCGAATATGATCGCGCGGCCAAACGTTTCGTCATTCAGCGCTCTGAAATGGAATCAGACGCCATCTCGTTTGCAGCCGATGGCGACGTTATCCTTATGGATAAGAATCAACCTCGCATTCAACTCTCTTTCAGGGCGGAAATTTTCGATCTGCCGATCGCCAATGCTCGTCTCCATGCCTTCTTCAGTGAACCTGCGACAATAGAAGGTACACTGTCCCATGCGGCCATTGACAGCGTCTGGAGAGTTGATGATCTGCGGATTGCCCATGCCATAGGAGATGTGCAGTCAAGCATGGCTTATGATGAGACAAGCCGCACTCTCGACTCGACCTATCAATTGACCATTGACGATTTAACTCCGTTGGGAGATCTGTTTGATGCGCCCGTCGGGGGTGGACGTTTGATATTAAAGGGAAGCGCTTCGGGACCTGTCTCCGATCTGTCGACCCGAGCGGAATGGACGTTGCCGTCCTTTATCTACAATCGATTGACTTTGTCCAACGTACACGGAGAACTCAGCGCTCTTGACGTGATCAAAGCTCCGCAGATGGATCTGACTTTAGATTTCGTGAGCCCGGCAGGTCCCGGTCACCTCAAAGCGCGCGTCTATCGAGACAGGCAAAGTGGAAGCCTTCATATTACCGATACCGCCGTTGAAACCAAGACAACAACGCTTCAAGGCGAAGTGGAGTTGGCTCCGGACGGCCACCCGCTTCGGGGCAGGCTGTCAGGCAGTGTTCAGTCATTAGGCGATTGGTCTGGATTGGCTGGCGCCTATCTCGACGGGCAAGTCGATTTCACGTCGCGTTTCGAAAACGTGGGCGCCGCGCCCGAAATCACGGGCGAGCTGACCGGCGTCAATGTCACGATCCAATTGCCTGAGGCTCCAGCCATCCACCTCAAAGAAATAAAGTTGACCGCGCAACCGGAAACGCTCTCGGGCTTAGCGCAAACAGCTTTTAGCCTGTCAGTCAATGCCGTGACGCGCGGCGCCTTACAGTTGGATCAATCCATCATCGAAGGCGCAACCGATGGACGCACTGCCCGCATGCGCGTGTATGCGAATGGTCGATATCAAAGTGCGTTCGATCTTCAAGCCAAGACCACTTGGGAACTGAATGATCCTGGCTTTACCGCCTCTCTGGAGGAGTTCACAGCAAACATTTTCGGACAACAGTGGGATTTGATGCAAGCTGCCCAGATCAGGCTAGGACCGGACAGCCTTGACTTGACGCGCTTAATACTCGTCTCGGACATCAGTCGCATCGAAGGTGAGGTAAACCTGCGCGATGACGCCCTATTGCTTCACGCTGAATTTGAGGAAGCGCCCTTGCAACTCCTCAATCTCGCCCGGCCACCGGTCGAATTATCGGGTGTGACGACAGGCAGTCTGGATCTCACCATCAAGGGAGACGTTCGCGCCGGTGAGGCGGCTCTTGATTTTAAGGATGTCATTTTCCCTGGCGCTGCGGGGGCCGGTTTGTCGGGCCCCTTCACGGGCACATGGAACGGATCACGGCTCAATTTGACAACCGACCTTAAAGGTGATGCCGGCGATGTCATTTCAATCACGGCCGACCTGCCTTTCATCTATGGCGGGGCGGAAGGTTTTTATCTGCCGCAGGATCGGCCAATCCGGGTGAATGGCGTGTGGCGCAATGATATCGCACCTTTATGGAAAGCCACTCAGCCCGATATTCATATGCTTTCCGGGTTAGCGAATGTCAATTTCAACATACGCGGGACGTTAGCAAACCCAATTCTTGCCGGTGATCTGAAGCTAACAGGCGGAACCTACCGGCATCTGGATTTCGGTACGGCAATCGATGATATAAATCTCGATGTCGGAGTCGCCGAAGGGCGAGGGCAAATACTGACAGCAACGGCAGTGACCGGCAGCTCGGGAAGATTATCGGCAACGGGGGGAATGGACTTCGACCCAGGGAAAAAGTTTCCCGTTGACCTGGAGCTTACGCTTAAAGAAGCGACCTTGGTTCAACGCAGTGACATCAATGCGCGGGTGAGCGGCCAAATGATCTACCGGCGCAGCGGAGATAAGCGGTCCGTTCAGGGGCACTTAACCAGTGACGAGATCAACATCCGTCTCATCAATGCCCTTCCTGCTGATGTCTTTGAGCTCGACGTCATCGAGATTGGCGCCGCTTTTCCGAATCAGATCCCGAGCGACACAGCGCCACGGGTCGCGGGCCCAGAAAAAACCGAGTTGAATATTGATATCATCATCCCTCAGCGCGCTTTTGTACGGGGGCGCGGCCTGGATTCAGAATGGTTCGGCGATTTACATGTGCGCGGCACCACGGCGGCGCCCAGAATTTCCGGTGAATTGAAACCGGTTCGCGGCCAATTCAACTTTGCGGACCGTGTCTTCACACTTGGTGATGGCAGCCTTCGATTTGACGGCGGCGAGAAAATAGATCCATCGCTTGATCTACAAGCACACTTTGACGCAAAAGATTTGTCCGTCACGGTCACTATTTCTGGTTCATCGACAAAACCTAAAATCCAACTCACGTCGCAACCGTTCCTGCCCGAAAACGAAATTCTCTCCCGAATTTTATTTGGTAGTGACGCCAGCCAATTGTCCGCCCTTGAAGCTGTACAACTCGCGGACGCCACACGCGCCTTGGCAGGATCGGGTTCGGGTGTCGGCAGCCTTCTGGGCGCCACACGCGATGCCTTCGGTCTTGATGTGCTTCGGTTTGGTCAAGGCGAGCAAGATCAAGGTGTCACGAATACCACTGTAACCGGTGGGAAGTATTTGCTGGATAATGTCTACTTGGAAGTTCAGTCGGGTATTGATCCCAGTCAAACCAAGATGTCACTTGAGGTCGAAATGACGAAAAACCTTTCCGTCGAAAGTGAACTGACGCGCCAAAAAGGCAGTAATATCGGCTTCAACTGGCGCTGGAACTATTAGTAAAAATTTTTAGTAGATTGCCAAATCAAGGATAGGGTTGGATCTGCAATAATTAATGCGAGATGTAAACGCACGCTTATCGTGAGAGGCTAATACGTTGGCATTCAAACGTTTCACCATAACGATGGTAAGATATCAGTCAGCCGGATTCGGTCGTTTTGAGCACAGTCCGGCGCTGTAGTGACAGAGGGAGTGATTGTCATGGATAGTCCACTCATTTGCGCCTATGTTTTCGACGGGGAAGGTGGGGCTAAGGCCGTCACATGGGATCAGGTAAAAGAAGGGGTCGCGCCTCCGGAAAGTGGTTTTTTCTGGATACACCTTCGCCGCGACGTTGCAGAGGTTGAAGAATGGTTTGCTGAACAAAGCGACCTTGACCCGGTGATCCAGGATTCCTTTTTTGCCGAAGAGTCTCGGCCACGATGTGCATTTCATGGCGACCGCGTGGTGCTCGACCTGCGCGGCGTCAACCTCAATCCCGGCGCAGATCCTGAAGATATGGTTTCCATCCGCCTTTTGATCGAGCCCAATCGGATTATCAGCGTTCGCCGTCGGAAGATGATGGCGATAGAAGATATGCGCAAGGCTATTGCCAGCGGGCGGGGCGCTAAAGATGTGGGTAATTTCGTTACGGATCTTGCTTTCCGTATGGTTGAACGCATGGACCCGACCATCACCGATCTCAGCGAACAGATTGATGATTTTGAAGATGAATATCTCACCATTCCGTCGGGAGAGCTGCGGGCGCATTTAGGGGATGTCCGCCGGACCGCCATACAATTGAGAAGGTATATCGCGCCTCAGCGTGATGCCCTTAATCGGCTTAGTGTCGAGCGAATTCCATGGCTGTCCGAAAAAAATTATAGGCATATGCACGAAGCGGAGGACCGGGTTGTTCGTCTTGTCGAAGAGCTTGACGCCATCCGCGAGCGCGCCGCCATTCTGCATGATCAACTGACGGACAGGCGGGCTGAAAACATGAATCGTAGCATGTTGATTCTCTCAGTTGTTGCAGCAATATTTCTGCCATTGGGTTTCTTGACAGGATTATTGGGCATCAATGTTGGCGGCATACCGGGCGCGGTTAATCCTTTTGCTTTTTGGTTGGTTTGCCTTTTTGCTCTTGTTATTGTCGTCGGTGAAATTTTACTGTTTCGTTTGCTGAAATGGATTTGAAATTCTCATGACTTTATGTCGCTTTATACTGCCTGTCATCAGCCTTCTGTTTATCATCACGCCTCTATTGGCTCAAAACGATGATGGGCTAGTTGAAATTGAATCAATGCTGAAAACGCAACAGGCCGCTTTAGAAGAACTCGATGCGCAGATTAAGGAAGCCGACACAGATGACGAAGCCTTATTCGCTATAAGGCAAACGATTCTTGACATGCGGTTGACGGCGCGTCGGGCGAGAGAAGAGATTGCGCAACGCCGCTTAACTCTAGTTGAAACACTCAAGGATATTGGACCGGCTCCCGGTGAAAGCGAGCTAAGCGAACCTGAAAATATCTCGAAGCAGAGGGATTCTTTGAGTCAGAGATTGAGCAAGCTTGATGGGCTGCTCAAAGAGTCGGAAATACACATCAATCAAGCCACACGTTTTTTACAACGCATCGCGAGCGCCCGACGTAGCTTATTTTTCAAAAGCCTGTTTGTGCGAGAAACTCCGCCGGTGAATTTCGAATTCTGGCAAACATCAATTCTTTCTTTTTTTAACAGCAAATCTGATGTCTTGGAATACTTGAAAGCATGGCAAAATACCCGCGCCGAAGACAATAAGCTTGTTGTTTCGCTCGCCATTATGACTTTCGTATTGATTGCGTCATCTATTATGGCCATTTGGTTTCATCGCTGGTCTTTGGCAATGATCGCCCGGCAGGTGATGATGAGACGGGAACCTACGCCTGTCGCACGCAAGTTTGTTCTTTGCCTTAGGCTCCTGGCATCAGTCATTCCTGTCTTGATCTCGGGCGCAATGGTTTATGGAGTGTTGCGCATCGTAGGCATTCTCACCGCCGAGGCCATATCCGTCGCCCTGACCATATGGGGCGGCATCGTGTTGGTCACATATGTTGTGACGTGGGGGCGACAGATATTTGCATCATGTGAAACACCTTGGCTCCCGGCAAATATATTGTTTCGCAAAGCGAACAGTCTGCTTGTGATTGTCACGTCGATGGCGATTGTCTTCGTCATCGATTCTACGCTTCTTCAGGCAAGTCGTGTGCTTAACGTCGCGATTGAGATAACGTTCGCACAAAGTGTTGTAAGCACAACTCTTTTGTCTGCTTTGCTAATGGTGTTTGCATGGCTGGCCGTTCCGATCATCAAAGAAAACGCAAGTGAGGATTCTCGATCACGCGTTCATGTGGTGGCGATGGTGCGATGGTGCGCCCTGGGGCTTGCCACTTTAGCAATGTTCGCAAGCCTGTCAGGATATATTTCTTTTGGGCGTTACTTGGTTGAGCGTACGATCCTTGTTGTCATTATCCTCTCGAGTATATGGGTTTTTCGCACGCTTCTTCGAAATGGCGCGCATTACCTAGATGCCGTTTTGAGTAAAGGCCGAAAATCGGATAAGACGATAACAGAAGAAGATCAACAGAGTTTTTTTCGATACTGGTCCGGACTTATTCTAGATCTGATTTTGTTTTTGGTTAGTGTGCCAGTCATTTTACTTATGGTTGGTGTTGAGTGGAGTCAATTTGATGATTGGCTTATCCGCATTTTTCATGGATTTCAAATTGGTTCGACCACTATATCAATAGTAAATCTCCTGCAAGCCGTCACCTTCTTTTTGTTGCTTCTTTTTCTGACGCGACTTGTTCAGGGAATGATCGAAAAGAAATTTATTCCTAAAACTCATATGGATAAAGGCGCGTCGAATTCTTTAGTTACCTTGGTGGGTTATGTAGGGTTTTTAATTGCGGCAATTGTGGCGGTATCAGCGCTTGGACTTGATTTTTCAAACATTGCGCTGATCGCTGGAGCACTTTCAGTTGGAATTGGTTTTGGTCTGCAAAGCATTGTTAACAACTTTGTATCGGGTTTGATATTGCTATTCGAACGTCCCGTCAAAGTTGGCGACTGGGTGGTATTGGCATCAGGGGAAGGTTTTGTAAAAAGTATCAGCGTGCGGTCGACAGTGATTCAAACATTCGATCACGCGTCAATTATTGTGCCTAACTCGGAATTGATATCATCGTCTGTGACAAATTGGACATTAACTGATCGACAGGGCCGTGTTATTATACTTGTCGGCGTGTCATATAAGTCTGATCCGGAAGAGGTGCGCAATGTTTTATTGGGTTGCGCCGAATCGCATCCACGACTGGCAAAATACCCCGCGCCAGTGGTCTACTTCAAGGAATTCGGCAACAGCTCATTAGATTTTGAGTTGCGGGTTTTTCTAAAGGAAATTAACGAGTGGATTAAAGTGAAGAGCGAATTGCGTTTTATGATATTCAAGGCATTTAAAGAAGCCGGTATAGAAATCCCATTTCCTCAACGAGATGTGCATATCAAGGAGCCAACTAGGGATTTATCAAGCTAGAGCCGTTCCGACTTTATTTGACTCGCAAAACGGCTCTAAGTTGTTGTTTGGTCGTATTTCCTTCACGCGAACCGGTGCCCACTTCGCTTGGAAATGCTCTAAGCAGATATTTGGCGGAAAGAGATTATGATCCGATGGCATCGTGAGCGTTTCAAGCTATTCTGGCGCTAGAAAAACAGTCGGGGAAGGACTGGCAGACTCAAGATAGGTAGAGATTTGCGTTCCTTGATCCGTCATCGTGTCTACAGCACAGAAACTTGTACGCAGATGGAATAAATAGAAGGCATAGGTGACTCCTCTGCGTTGCGCGCAGGGTCGATAGAAGGCATGATATTTGATTTGTTGAGGGGAAGGCGAATGAGTACCGCACGATGTTTAGGATTAATATGCGGACTGGCTCTTCAGGCGCTTTCGGCAACACAGACCGTCTCTGCGGAAGATAAGGCGACCTGGAGTTTTTTGCTTGAAAATGACTCCTTTGGTTCGACCGACAACAACTACACAAACGGCGTCCGCATCGGTTATTTATCTGGAGTGGGCCGAGGCAATACGCTCGCGCGGCGCTTCCTAGGAGCTGGGCCTGAAGATACAGTAAGGATCGGCCTCGCAGTCGGCCAAAGCATCTTCACGCCGCAAGATACTCAGGCGACCGAACCCTTGCCCGGGCAGCTCCCTTATGCCGGATGGCTATATGGAGAATACTCGGTAATTGTTGAACGCAAAGGAAAATTTCTCGACACATTGGCCATTAATCTTGGCGTTGTTGGTCCGGCAGCTCTTGGTGAAGAAATCCAGAACGGGTTCCACGATCTCATCAATGTCGAGAAATCGAACGGTTGGGACAACCAGCTCCGCAATGAACCAGGATTGATCATGACATTCGAGCGTCAATGGCGGCCATTCTTTCGCGTGTCTTCGCGTGGCATCGGCATCGACATTGCGCCAAGCGCCGGGGTATCCCTCGGCAATATTCTGACGCATGGAAAAGCCGGCTTGACCATCCGTGTCGGCCGTAATCTGGAGGGTAATTACGGTCCACCGCGGATCCGGCCAAGCTTGGCTGGCGCAGGTTTTTATAGCAGTGTCGACACGGTAGCATGGTATGCATTCGTCGGTACGGAAGGTCGTGCTGTTGCACGCAATATTTTTCTAGACGGCAATACCTGGAACAACAGCCTTTCGGTTGAAAAGAAACGCTTTGTCGCGGACGTTCAGGCAGGCTTGGCGCTTCAAGTCAAGGCGGTGCAAATCGCATATACTTATGTCTGGCGAACGCGGGAGTTTAAAACGCAAGGACAGCATCACGAGTTCGGCGCCGTGTCGGTTTCTG
>JAJFIN010000267.1 GCA_021774955.1 Alphaproteobacteria bacterium
CAAGTTCAGATTGGTCATCAAGCACAAGCGTTACCGAACCAAGGACCTTTCCGTTTTCGTCCACCGCAACAATCACTTCTGCAGATTCCGTGCGCTTGGCGGTGTCGCGCAGCTCATCAAAATAATCGTCAATGACCGCACTCTCCTCAGGTCCTAGCCCGAGATATGCCTGGACTGTAATGTCACCAATCGCTTCGTATTCTTCTGGGCGAGCCACCCGAATGTTGTGGATTTGCATGGGGAAATCTCACATCAAATAACAACAAGGATCGCCCCCTTTATAGGGCGGCGATCCCGTTTGATCTAGACTTTATGAGCGGAAGGCCCAGCCCTATTCCGCAGCAATAGAGACCGGTTGATCATTGAAGGTCAGACCGTCTTTGCTGGCGGCAACATTTATCGCCTCACCATCTTTGATTTCGCCAGCCAGAATAAGCTCCGCAATCGGATCTTGTAGATATCTCTGGATCACCCGTTTGAGCGGTCGTGCGCCATAGGCTGGGTCATAACCCTTGTCGGCGACCCAGGTGCGCGCTGCTTCATCAAGAGTGATGTTGATATTGCGATCATCAAGCAGACTTTGAAGACGGTCCATTTGGATATCGACAATCACATCCATTTGATCGCGCGTTAGGCGATGGAACAAGATGGTTTCGTCCAGACGGTTCAGAAACTCGGGACGGAAGTGACCCTTCACGACCGCCATGACTTCATCGCGCACTGCGTCACTGTCTTCGCCAGCCGATTGATTGGCCAAAAATTCAGCACCAAGGTTTGATGTCATAATGATCAGCACATTGCGGAAGTCGATCGTGTGCCCTTGACCATCGGTCAAACGCCCATCGTCAAGCACCTGAAGAAGAACATTGAAAACATCGGGATGCGCTTTCTCGATTTCATCGAACAACACGACTTGGTAGGGACGCCGGCGAACGGCTTCTGTTAGGGCACCCCCTTCTTCATAGCCGACATAACCCGGAGGCGCACCGATCAACCGCGACACCGAATGCTTCTCCATATATTCAGACATATCGAGGCGGACAATCGCTTGGTCATCGTCAAACAGAAATGACGCCAGCGCTTTGGTAAGCTCGGTCTTGCCAACACCCGTTGGGCCCAAGAACATGAACGAGCCAATCGGCCGACTTGGATCTTGAAGTCCGGCACGTGCTCGGCGAACAGCCCGAGACACCGCTTCCAAGGCTTCTGATTGACCAACAACCCGTTTGGCCAATTGCTCTTCCATTTTCAATAATTTTTCGCGCTCACCTTCGAGCATCTTATCAACCGGAATACCCGTCCACTTGGAAACAACGCCGGCGATATGTTCCGCCGTGACCGCTTCTTCCAACATCGCTTGTTGCGCACCTTCTGAATTTGTTTCCAAAGCTTTTTCAAGATTGGGAATAACGCCGTAAGCAAGCTCACCTGCTTTCGCCAAATCGCCCTGGCGTTGGGCAATTTCAAGATCGCTACGTGCTTGATCCAATTGTTCTTGAAGCTTCTGTACCGATCCCAATCGATCTTTTTCCGCTGTCCACTGCGCAGTAAGGTCCGCCGATTGTTTTTCAAGTTCAGTAACTTCGTTTTCTAGTCTGCCAAGACGGTCGCGCGAAGCGGCATCTGATTCTTTCAACAAGGCTTCACGTTCAATTTTCAACTGGATGATCCTGCGATCAAGCTCATCGAGTTCTTCCGGTTTGGAATCAACTTCCATACGCAACCGACTGGCTGATTCATCGATCAGGTCAATCGCCTTGTCCGGCAAAAAGCGCTCAGTGATATAGCGGTTCGATAGCTGGGCCGCAGCCACAATGGCGCTGTCAGATATGCGCACCCCGTGGTGCAATTCATATTTTTCCTTTAAGCCGCGCAAGATTGAGATCGTATCTTCGACACTCGGCTCTTCAACAAAGATCGGCTGGAACCGGCGTGCGAGCGCTGCGTCTTTTTCAACATGTTTTTTATATTCATCAAGCGTTGTCGCGCCAATGCAATGAAGGTCACCGCGCGCTAAGGCAGGCTTCAACAGGTTCGACGCATCCATCGCGCCGTCGGTTTTACCCGCACCGACAAGCGTGTGCATTTCATCGATGAACAAAAGGATTTCACCGCTGGCGTTGGTGACCTCTGACAAGACCGCTTTGAGGCGTTCTTCAAATTCACCGCGATATTTGGCACCGGCAATGAGTGCGCCCATATCAAGCGACATCAGTGATTTATCAAGCAGACTTTCTGGGACATCGCCGTTTACGATGCGCAGCGCCAGCCCTTCGGCAATAGCGGTCTTACCCACACCCGGTTCGCCGATCAAAACCGGATTGTTTTTCGTCCGCCGGGATAAAACTTGAATGGTGCGGCGGATTTCTTCTTCCCGACCGATCACCGGATCGAGCTTGCCTTCGCGTGCGACTTCGGTCAGGTCGCGAGCATATTTCTTCAAAGCGTCAAAAGTATCTTCCGCCGTCTGCGTATCGGCGGTGCGACCTTTTCGGGCTTCATTAATGGTGTGATTAAGTGCCACCGGATTAACACCGGCATCTTTCAAGATTTTAACTGCATCGGTCTTAGGTTCCATCGCCAAAGCCAACAACAATCGCTCAACGGTCACATAAGAATCGCCAGCTTTCTCAGCCAGCTCTTTGGCTTTTTCAAAAACTTTAGCGAGTGCCGGCGCCATGTAAACCTGACCCGCGCCACTGCCTTCCACTTTAGGAATTTTCGCCAGCGCCTCTTCGGTTTTTTGAAGAGCCGCTTTAGGGTCCCCCCCAGCCGCATTGATAAGGTTAGCGGCCAGCCCCTGCTCATCATCGAGCAGCACTTTCAACAGATGTTCGGTGGTGACTTGCTGGTGCCCTTCACGAAGAGCCATGCCTTGGGCCGATTGAACAAATCCTTGGGACCGTTCGGTAAATTTTTCAAAGTTCATTTCAAGCTCCCTTTAGCGCGGTGCTGGGTCCTCTTCATTTAGCCTGACCCTGTCCGCCTGACCTTGATATTGGTCAATTAGATAAATTGACGCCGATGCGCACCCCGCATGAGTGTTTCCAACAAAAGCATGCCCCAGCGAAGGCTGGGGTGGCCACCGGTTTTCCGTCCGGAAACACGTCACAATCCCAGAGCAGCAATGCACCCTTCCTATATAGTGTGGCATTTTTGCCACGAAAGGGGAGCTGTGCTTATTTTCCGGGAAAAAGGTGGTGAAATCATAAAAAAGCGCCGTTTCGAGCTATCACACCAATGATAGGGGATTCAGAGTGGAAAAACTCAGCTAATTTGTTCGGCGGCCATGAAGTAAGGGGCTTTTTTTTCAATCGACAGATCTACCGGAATTTCTAGGCAGACAGACCTTGTTATCTTGATCACCAAACAAAGGCTGCCGCGCAAGACCTGAAGTATGGAAAAACACGAATTCATAATGGTACGCAAGATCGCTCTTGCCCTGCCTGAGGTTGCCGAACATTTTGGTCATGGTGCCTTTTGTTTCTTCATCCGAGACAAACAGTCTCTCTGTTACTACCACGACAATCACAAAGGCGATGGTCGGGTGTCTTTGCGGTGTCACGCATATCCCGACGTCCGAGAGGAATTGATTCGCGACCACCCAAAAAGATTCTTCAGACCACAAACAAGCTCATCTGGTGCTCTCAAAGACTGGTTGGGGATTTATCTTGATACATTGGAGGAAAACGATCCCGATTGGCGGCAGATCGCTGTCCTTCTTAAAGATGCCTACTGTAAAGTGGCGCCCAAAAAACTCATAGCTGAACTCGACCATGAGTGAGCCGGTCACAGACTAGAAAACAAAGCTCTCACATTTGTGAAACCACGTTCCCAGCCACCGGCAAAGCCTTTGCGCATGTCTTCATCATCTACGCGGGAGTGAACGAGGCAGACATCGGTTCCCTCACCGTTTGCGGTAAACGTGATCTCCACCTGCGAAATTGGCACGGCAACATGCTCCTCACTTACAGATGCGATAATTTGGGACCAAGTAAAAATGAGCCGAACGCCCGGTTCCACAACAAGATATTCACCTTCGAACCCGCTGGCGGTATTTCCACCCTTGGATTTAAAAAACTGCCAAGCACCGCCGGGGCGTAAATCGATGATCGCGGAATGTAACGAGTTTGGCGTGGGCCCAAACCATTTCATCACCTCTTCAGGAATGGTCCACGCTTGAAAAACCTCTTTTGGCGACGCCGCAAAATAACCTTCAACAATGATCGGGTCTTCGCCAGGCTCTGTTCGAACAAATTCCATGTTCACTTTGACCGCCTTGTTCTCGAGCCAGTTAAATGCTGCGCTAGATTGTCAAATTGCTGTGTCCAAAAGGATTGGTAATCTGAAAGCCAGTCAGACGCCTCTTTCATGGCGCGCGCGTTGAGCCGGCAATGGCGCGTGCGACCCCGTTTCTCGACCACCAAGAGTCCGGCATCACTCAGCACACGCACATGTTTGGTAACAGCGGTTTGAGTCATATCAAAAGGTGCGGCCAAATCAGAAAGCCGAGCTTCCCCTTCCATAAGCCTCGCCAGAATTGCTCGGCGCGTTTCATCGCTGAGCGCTGCAAAGGTAGCGTCGAGGTTTTTCATCTGCCCTCCATTTTTACTGAACCATTTAGTTGACTATATATCGGATCACGGTATAGTCAACTAGTTAGTTCAGTAATTGGTATTGGCAGCATCGAACCACAAAGGAACATCCATGCCCGAGCTTTACGAATCTCCGCCAACCCGGTCACAACGCGCAAAATGGGTGCTCGAAGAACTCGAGATCGAGTACACCAGCACCGTTATCAACCTTCCAGAAGGTGAACAAAATTCAGATGCCTATCGCGCCATCCAACCCTTAGGCGGTGTCCCGGCGATTAAAACCGACAGCTACACTATGTTCGAATCGGTGGCGATTGTGCTGCAATTGATCGACGAACATCCGGAGAAAAATCTAGCGCCCACATTAGGAACCCCAGAGCGCGCTTCTTATTATCAATGGTGTGTGTTCGCTGGAACAGAATTGGATCCGGCAATCATGATGGTTTTTGACAACACCATGCGCCCAGAAGCGCAGCATGAAGCCAACCTCGCAGCGCGCGGCCGCGACGCATTTGCAACCCGTGCTGACATTCTCTCAAAAGTGCTAAAGAAACAGGACTATATTGCAGGATCCAACTTTTCCGGCGCGGATATCTTGATCGGCCATTCCTGTTTCATGGCCGCCCTCACCGAATTGATCGGCGACTACCCAGTGCTTCAATCCTACTATGCAAGACTGCAGCAACGCCCGGCGCATCAGCGCGCTTATCCCGATTTCAGTGAATTCACCCGCACGTTAAACACAGGTGATAATAGCATTCAATAGTAGGAGATGACTCTAAGGACGAGACGAAAACAAAGTTTGGCTCCAACAATCCTTGTGTCCTAACCCTTATTATCAAGGTAATTAATTGCCTTTGCTAAGTTGCGGTGCAAGTGGATGATCGCCGCTTCGTATTGCCCAAAGGTGAAATGATCATTGGCACCACTTCCAATACTTTCCTGAATGCTTTTCACAACGGCAGCGTCTTCTTCAACACCAGTCGAGCCCACAAACTTCGAGTCACGCTGAGCCCGATCCTTCGCCCCTTCAACGTCACCTCGATTAGTCATCCGATAGTTGGTCATACGCGTTCGATTGATGCTTAATGGATCCAAAACGATGAGATTGGTATGATGGGACAATACCGTGAGCAGAGCGTTTGGGAAAAGATGATATACATATGTGAGTTTCCCGTCGATTTGACGCTCATTTGCGGGGATCTCAGCAAGCGTCTCTATGCGTCGAAACGGAAAGGTTATCCGCGAATGAAGCCCGTTTTTCTCAACAATGTTTAAATTGTCATATCCAAATGGAAAAAAAGTATCTGTATGTGTAAATCGAATGTGTAGGCCTTCAAGAAAGCTCTCTAGATGGATTTTCCAGTTAGCTTCAACCGTGAATTCGTTCACTTCTATAACTTCTTGCTCAGGTTCGATGAGCGTCGACAGAGTGCTCGTGTCTTCCAGTCCTGCTAAATGATCGTGCTGCCGTACAAAGATCAGACCATGTTTTTCCTCAACGTGAAGCTGAACCAATCCATGGGTGGATTTATCGACATCAGGAAAGCCATCCACGTGAGGAATGTGCCGTAAATCACCGTCCAGCTCGTAAGACCAACCGTGGTATGGACAAACCAGGACGTTTCTGCATCCGGTTCCGCTCGCAATTTGGGCCCCACGATGGCGGCATGCATTGACAAAAGCACGGGCCAGGCCGTCGCGACCTCTCACCACCAGCAATGGAACACCGGCGGCAAGTCCGGCTCTGTATGACCCTGCATCCGGCAATGCTCCGGAAGGGCAAAATGGCACAAGCGACCGTCGAATGACTTCAAGATCTGACTGAAACCGCTCCTCAGAGCGATAATTTGCAACGGGTTCGCGCCACACCTCAAGAGTTCGATCTGTTGTTCCAGCGTCTATATGGCCAAGAACTCTTTCAGCGACTTCGATATCAGCTAAGAACCTCTCCACGATCATTCCTCTCTCATATCATAAAGTGAATTAACACCAAATAAAAGTGACTTGACTTCAATTATGTTTATTCTTTAATTTGTATGGATGTCAATGCAAATAATACCCGTTACACCGAAAGGTCGGGCAACTCGGGCGCGGCTGATCGAGGCCGCGAGAACCGTAGCGCTAACTTCGGACGGGCACATAGAGGTCGCCGCTGTAGCGGAAGAAGCCGGGGTTGCTCCCAGTCTCGTGCATAAGTATTTTAGCTCAAAGGCCGGACTCGTTTGTGCCCTCGTGGACGATTACTTCGATCGATTCCATTCCAGAGTATTTAGTCAAGATACAGATGATGATTCTTTCGATGATCAGCAAACATGGGCCAAACGCGAGCGCGCCAGGCTTGAGGCCGGGGTTCGGTTTCACTACCATGAGCCCCTCGCCGTGGTGATTTATGGACAACTCGTTAGCGAGCCAGAGGTCACACAACTATTAGCACAACACACTACTACAATCGTGAGCCGCGCTGCTCGCAGTATTCGAAAAGCGCAAAAGGCAGGAGAATTACCCGTTGGAATAGACCCAGGGATCGCCGGAGCCGCGATGTTCGGTGCAATGCGTCAGGTTATGGTAGAGGCGTTGACACGGTCATCCAGACCCAGTCAGAAAAACATTGTTGAGACTTTGTGGCACCAAGTAGCGGCAGCTGTGCGTATTGATCCTGTCAACTGACAATCGTGATGAATCAACTCAACAACACTAATTTTTGCTCTTGAGGAGACTGCCGATGACCGTTCATTTCGAAACTGATAAGTCAGTTGCAATTATTACAATTGATCGTCCCGACGTTTCGAACGCTGTTGATGGCCCCACCGGAGAGGCTCTCGTCAATGCGTTCCAAAAGTTCGATAATGACCCTGAGTTACGTATAGCGGTGTTTACAGGTGCAGGCAGGCGATTTTGCGCAGGCAACGATCTAAAATCCATGCAGAGAGATGACGAATCAGATCGCATTCCGTTGACGCTAAACGGCAATGCGCCTTGTGGCGTGACGCGCATGTTGCTCAACAAACCGGTGATTGCTGCAATCGAAGGTTTCGCAGTGGCGGGCGGGCTCGAACTGGCGTGTTGGTGTGATGTGCGTGTTGCTGCAGAGGATGCAGCATTCGGCGTCTATTGTCGAAGGTGGGGTATTCCGTTGATGGATGGCGGCACGATTCGATTGCCGCGCCTGATCGGACACAGTCATGCATTGGACCTCATACTCACCGGGCGCGCTGTTTCGGGAGAGGAAGCACGTATGATGGGGCTTGCAAATCGTATTGTCCCCAAGGGTGAGGCACTCAATGCAGCGCTCGCGCTTGCGCATAATCTGGCCGAACTCCCTCCATCAGCAATGCGGAGTGATCGTAAATCATCTTATCAGCAGTGGCATCTTGATATGGAGGCAGCACTGACAAACGAATTTCATCATGGCAAGGATACTATCGCGACGGGCGAGATGATTGAGGGACTGAAACGATATCAAGCGGGTGCGTGGCGTCAAAAGACACTTTAACGCAAACGACACTCCCATGGAAAAGCACTGAATTGGAGTGGAAATTCCGAAGGAATACCTATTCCATGATCCTTGCCGCGATGGCTTCACCAATCTCGGCAATCGCAGCGTTGCGCTCATCAAATGTCGCATTCGTCTCGGTGATATAAATAGCAGCGATCACCGGCTCGTTCCCCGGTGGCCACATGATGGCGGTGATCGAGCGTGACCCATAACCGCCTGCGCCCGTGCGATCGCCAACCTTCCAAGTATGCGGCACGCCCGCACGCAACAGCGCATCGCCAACTTTATTCCCGACAAGCCAGTCTTCGAGTTGTTGGCGTGATGCCTGGGACAACACATCGCCGAGCACGAGTTTCTTTAGATTCATCGCCATCGCATTGGGCGTTGTTGTGTCGCGCACGTCGCCTGGTACCGCTTCGTTCAGATCGGTTTCCCGGCGATCGAGGCGGGTCACATCATCGCCGATGGAACGCACAAATTCCGTTAAGGCGGCAGGTCCCCCGATGGCATCCAAAATAAGGTTGGCCGCTGAATTGTCGCTCATAGACATCGTGGCTTCGCACGCTTCAGCAAGCGTCATGCGGCCAATACCGTCGGGACCGATACGCATTTCCAAAACCGGCGAATAAGTCACGAGAGTGCTTTCGTTAAAAGTCACGACACGATCAAGCCGCTCTTGTCCGGCATCAACACGCGCGAGCAATGTCACGCAAACTAGAGTTTTGAAAGTGCTGTTTAACGGAAAACGATCATCGGCGTGGTATTCCCATCTTCGCCCGGTCTCCATATCGAAAACCGCAACACCAATACGCGCATCCAAACGGTGTTCGATTTGAACGACCGTCTCGATCAGACCGTCACGCGGAGACGGTGCCGCACAAGACATCAACCCAAGGAAAAGCACGAGCATCGGACTGATTACCGCATTGGCCACCGCGCATTTATTCAGTTGTCTCACCAATTTCCTCCACCGAAAAGCTAAGCCCAGGCAATGAGCTCCAATCATTTTCTCTATTAGTTCAACGGGTCACTCAATTATGAATCTGAATTGTCCACACACCACAGAGGAAGCAGAAAAAGCTAGCCGACGTCACGCGAAATTAAATACCTTCCCTAACAAGGTAGAGCTGCAACTTCGATTAAATTATGTGAGGAACGAGAATGGGCCGATCTTTTTTCTGGGATAGAATTGCTAAGCGTTATTCAAAGCAACCAGTTGGCGATGAAGCAACTTATCAAAAAAAATTAGAGGTCACGCGGGAATACTTTCAGCCTGAGATGGAGGTGTTTGAGTTTGGCTGCGGCACCGGCTCAACCGCCATCGCCCATGCGCCTTTTGTGAAACACATTCAGGCGATTGATATTTCCTCGAACATGATTGAAATCGCTAAAGGTAAAGCGACCACGGGGAATATCGAAAATGTAACCTTTAGCCAATCAAGCGTGGATGAGTTCAATGCATCCGATCAAACCTTCGATGCTGTGATGGGACACAGCATATTGCACCTGTTGGATAACAAAGAACAGGCCATCGCCAAAGTTCACAAAATGCTCAAGCCCGGTGGCGTTTTTATCACCAGCACAGCATGCATCGGAAAACCGGGAATATTGTTTAAGATCCTTAGCCCGATTGGAAAATTATTGGGTCTGATCCTCAGAGCCTTCACCGAACAAGAATTAGAAGACGCAATGACCGGTGCCGGTTTTGTCATCGACTATAAGCGGCAGCCGTCAGGCAAAAGCAAATCATTGTTCATGGTAGCGAAGAAGGTTGAGTAGGAACGAGCACAAAAAAAGGCGGCCGAAGCCGCCTTGAATTCTTTTGACCCAGATAGTGACTAAGCCGCAGCCCCGTCGGTGTCTGTTGTGTCTGATGCTTCTGTGGCCTCAGCCGGTTTTGCAACGCGACGACGGCGTGGCTTTTTTTCCGGTTCGGGCGCTTCGGCCTCACTTGTCGTTTCGGCGACAGCTTCCTTCGGCGCTTCAGCGGGGGCTTCTTTTACCGCAGCGGCGGGTTCGGGAGCGCTTGCCTCTTGAACTTTAATCTCAACAACTTCAGGTGCAGGAGCGCTTTGTTCAGCCGGATTATTGCCTTCCGCGCTACTGGCAGCATTTACGGAAACAGAGCGCGCATCGTCATTTTCCCGTGCCGGCCCTCGACCATTGCGAGGGTTCCTCCGGCGCGGTTGGCGTCGCGGCTCGCCGTCGCCCGATTCTGAACCTTGTTGGCGTTCTTGGCGGTTATCAAACCTCGTTTCCGCATTGTGGTCCTGACCATTCGCCTGATCAGCCCCTCCTTCGCCTTGTGCGCGTTGCTGTTGATCACCGCTACGCTGTTCATCAGAATTTTGCTGGCGCGCTTGGACTGCCGCCTGAGCCGCAGCCATCAGCCGGTGATAGTGTTCTGCGTGCTGCAAATAATTTTCTGCGGCAATGCGGTCACCGGCCGAATTAGCATCACGCGCGAGCGTTATATACTTGTCGTGAATGTGAGAGGGTGTTCCGCGGACTTTTACGTCTGGACCATTGCTGTCCATAGAACGGTTGAGCATATTGGTTGGTCGACGCCCCCCGCGACCACGCGAGCGCTTCTGATTTTGGTTTTGATTTGGTCTCATAATCTCATTTGTGTTGTTTGTATCAGTGTTGATATCTGTTTACGGACGAACCTTGCATTCGTGCAAGATTCTCATCCTTCAAAAGGTCAAACTTAACCCACGTTATCTGAAATAACGCTGCTCCATCTCACTCGATTTCAAATAATTGCGAAACGGCCTAATACGGAAAAACCGCACTCCAGCATTGTCTCGTCAACCTTGTCTTCTTAGATGGTGCCTCGAGCCCCTTGCATTCATATTGGGATCTTCTAGCTATCGAGTGAGGCATTCGATGTTTCAACAATCCCGCCATCAAACTAGCGGCTCTCATACGTCATTCCAACACTTTTTTCTTTCTTTTTCCTAAAAAAAAATAACCCACCCCGTCAAGGCCGTTGAACCACAATAACGCGATCAATTGCGTTCAGATCTGGCACAACATCCAGCACGTTAAATCCACCCGTTTCGACAATCGAAATCGCGAGATCGCGTTGACCAACGCCAAATTCGCACAGGAAAGTGCCATTTTTTGCTAATATCCGATCAAGGTCCCTGATAATTTCGCGCAGCGGGTCCAGCCCATCACTCCCCCCATCAAGGG